>NZ_RZPB01000390.1:0-5790 GCF_003998535.1 Mesorhizobium sp. M7A.F.Ca.AU.002.02.1.1
GCGGAGAAGAAGCGAAACGGGGAATACTTCTCGGTCGGCGCGAGCTGATCCATCGAGATACCTGCCCTTCCTCGCGGTCAGCCCTTGGGCCGTGACGCCTTCTCGGCGATGCCCGAACGCCGGGTGCGGCCTTCGAGCTCCTTGAGCACGTCGCTCAGCAAAACCCCCGAGAGGCCGAGAACGACGAGCCAATGATATATAAGATCGGCACTTTCCGAAACGAGGGCCTGTTTGTCGCCCTTGACGGCGGCAATCACCGTCTCGACTGCTTCCTCGCCGAGTTTCTGCGCCGCCTTGTCGATGCCGCGCGCGAACAGTTTTGCCGTCCACGAGTCCGGGTCGCCGGAATGGGCGCGTTCCCTGATGGTTTCTTCAAGACCTGACAGCGAAAACTCAGCCATGGCGCCATCTATCTGCTTGTTTAGGCATGATCTTTTCCGAAAACCGGTTCCCACTTTTCGGGATCATGCTTTAGGGCCGATTATTCACAGAGTCCAGCCGCATCGGCAGCCCTGCGGCGGCCATATGCGCCTTGGCCTGCGCTATCGTGTAGGTACCGAAATGGAAGATGGACGCGGCCAGCACCGCACCGGCATGGCCGTCGCGAATGCCTTCGACCATGTGGTCGAGCGTGCCGACGCCGCCGGAAGCGATGACCGGCGCGCGCACGGCGTCTGATATCGCGCGGGTCAGCGCGATGTCGTAGCCGGCCTTGGTGCCGTCGCGATCCATCGAGGTCAGCAGGATCTCGCCGGCGCCGCGATCGACCATTTTCCGCGCGAACTCGACCGCGTCGATGCCGGTCTTTTCGCGCCCACCATGGGTGAAGATCTCCCAGCGGTCGGCCTCACCGGTGGCGGACACTTTCTTGGCGTCGATGGCGACGACAATGCACTGGTTGCCGAACTTGTCGGCAGCCTCGGCAACGAAGTCCGGGTTCTTCACCGCCGCCGTGTTGATCGACACCTTGTCCGCGCCGGCCAAGAGCAGCTTCCTGATGTCGGCGACCTGGCGCACGCCGCCGCCGACGGTCAGCGGCATGAAACATTGTTCGGCGGTGCGTGCGATGACGTCGAAGATGGTCTCGCGATTGTCCGACGAAGCAGTGATGTCGAGGAAGCAAAGCTCGTCGGCGCCGGCCGCGTCATAGGCCTTGGCCGCCTCGACCGGATCGCCGGCGTCGACGAGATCGACGAAGTTGACGCCCTTGACGACACGGCCGTTCTTGACGTCGAGACAGGGGATGACACGGGCTTTCAGCATCAGCGGCCCTCTATCGTGGCGATGAGATCGTTCAGCAACTGGCCGACCAGCGGCGGAACATCGGCCTGCGCGTCGAAAGCCGGATCGTAGGCGGAGACGGTGATGCCGACGACCGGCACCGCAAGCGCCATGGCGCAAGTGGCGTCGCGCAACTGCTCCGGGCTCGGGCCGCCCGAAGTGATATAGCGGTTGGCCTGCAACTCGCGGGGATCATGCACGTCCATATCGAGGTGCATGTGCACGCGTTTGGCGCCGGCGATCTTCAGTCTTTCGGTCGCCTGGGCCACCCCGGCGCATTCCGTCCGCACGATCGGCAGCGTCTCCAGCAGCCGCTTCTCGTCCGGATCGAGATCGCGCGCGTTGACGAGCACGCAACGCGACGGATCGATCGGCTTGAAGCCGGGAATGGCCGACGCCATCGGCCTCCAGCACAGGCCAAGCACCGTCGCCAGCGCCATGCCGTCGAGAAAGCCGTATGCCGATGTCTCGGGCGTGTTGAGGTCGCCATGCTGGTCGGCCCAGATGATCGCATCGGCGTCCTCGCCGGCGACCGCACCGGCTGATGTCAGGCAATTTCCCGCAAGGACGATGGGAAACCGACCGGCGTCACGGGCAAGGCGAACCTCGGTCGCAACCGCGTTGCAGACAGCAAAGCCGGTGGCGATCTCGCGCTCCTGGATGTCTCCGACCCTGCCGATGTCTTCCACCGTAACGTCATGGCCGGCCATGGTCAGCGCGTCGACGAGCCCGCCTGATATCAGTGCGTCCGGGCCCTGGCCCATGCCGCCATGGTAATGACCGCTGTCGTAGGAGGCCAGGATGATGGAGATTTTCACGTCCGCGTCTCCGCCCTGCCCTGCAGGATCGCCAGGGCCTCGGCCGGATCGATGCGGCCGTCATAGAGCGCGCGCCCGGAGATCGCCCCTTCGAGCTTTTGCGCATCGGGCATGGTCATGCGCATGATGTCGGCGATCGAGGCGAGGCCGCCCGACGCGATGACCGGGATCGATACGGCATCGGCGAGATCGATGGTGGCGTCCCAGTTGATGCCTGTCAAAACGCCGTCGCGATCGATATCGGTGTAGATGATGGCGGCGACTCCGGCGCCCTCGAATTTCCTCGCCAGTTCGACGACGCCGAGGCTCGACGCCTCGGCCCAGCCCTCGACGGCGACCTTGCCGCCCTTGGCGTCGATGCCGACGGCGACCTTGCCCGGAAACGCCTTGCAGGCCTGTCTGACCAGGTCCGGGTCACGCACCGCCACCGTGCCGAGGATGACACGGGCCAGCCCGCGATCGAGCCAGTCCTCGATCTGCGCCAGCGTGCGGATGCCGCCGCCGAGCTGCACAGGGTTCTTCGTCGCCTTGAGGATGGCGCCGACCGCCGCGCTGTTGACGCTCTGGCCCTGGAAAGCGCCGTTGAGGTCGACGACATGCAGCCATTCGAAGCCCTGTTGCTCGAAGGCCCGCGCCTGCGCTGCAGGATCATCGTTGTAGATGGTCGCGGTGGCCATGTCGCCGTGCTTCAGGCGCACGCACTGGCCGTCCTTGAGATCGATGGCGGGGAAAAGGATCATCCGTTCAGGCGCCTTCCACAATGGCGAAATGCGATGTCGAATAGAGACGTCGGAACTTCAGCGCCGCCTGGTATTCGGGCGAATGGAAGCAGGCGAGTGCGACCGCGTAGCTCTCGAACTCGATGATGACATGGCGATTGCCCGACGACCCTTCCGGGCTCGACGACTGACCGCCGCGGGTCAGGAATTTTGCGCCATATTTGTCGAAAGCCGCTTTGTTGGCGGCAATGTATAGCGGATAGTTTTCCGGATCGGTCACCTCGACCATCGCCATCCAGTAACCCTTCTTGCTCATCGGTTTCCCCTTTGCTTGAGCATGATCTCGGGACAAACGGGACCGTTTGTCCGAGAAAACCGGGGTCCACTTTTCGGGATCATGCTCTAGGGCCTCCAGCGCAGGAAATTGGTGATCAGGGCGAGGCCCAGCGCCTGGCTCTTTTCCGGGTGGAATTGCGTGCCGACGAGATTGTCGCGGGCGACGGCCGCCGTCACCGGGCCGCCATAATCGGCGACCGCCAGCACTTCGTCCGGCTTGCGCGCATCGAGGTGGTAGGAGTGCACGAAATAGGCGTGCAGCCCGTTGGTCCCGGTGGGAATGCCGGCAAACAGTGGATGCTGGCGTTTGAGTTCGATGGTGTTCCAGCCGATCTGCGGGATCTTCAGCGCCGGATCGGAAGGCATGATCTCCTTGACGTCGCCCGATATCCAGCCGAAGCCCTCGGTAATTGTCTTTTCAAGGCCGCGCTGCGACATCAGTTGCATGCCGACGCAGATGCCGAGGAAAGGCCGGCCCTTGACGATCGCGACATCTTCGACGGCTTCCCACATGCCTTCGACGGCCTGCAGGCCGGCCGCGCAATCGGCATAGGCGCCGACGCCGGGCAGGACGATGCGATCGGCCGTGCGCACCCGCTCGGCATCGGCCGTCAGGTCGATCTGCGCCGCGATGCCGGCTTCGCGCGCGGCGCGCTCGAAAGCCTTGGTGGCCGAGCGCAGATTGCCCGAGCCGTAGTCGATGATCGCAACCCGCATCTCAGCTTCTTCCCGGAATCATGTCAGTTTCTTCCCGGTATGTGGGTCAGCCCCAGCGCAATGCCCGGCTGCGCTGGCCGCGCGAGGGCAGCATCGGGGACCATGCGCGGCGCCGGCACAACCTCATCGGCAAGCGCTTCCGCCTCCAGTGCATAGCGTGTGTCGGCATCGTCGAGCCAACCGGCTTCGACCGCGCCCCACTCGTGCCAACCACGCCGGCGAAGTGCCGCGATGCGCAGGCCTTGCCCTTCCAGGCCGACATAGAGCGAAACCAACAACGACAGCAGCGACCCGGCCACACCAAGGCCGAGCTTCTGGCCCAGCATCGAAAGCAGGCCCATGACGACGAAGGCAAGTGCTGCTTCGATCCACAGCCGATGCCAGGCGAACCATAGCGGCGGCACCAGGAGGCCCAGCCAGGTGAAGCCATCGCGGACAAAGGCCGTCGCATCAGCCTTTTCGCTGCGGCCTGGCGGTTCCATCACGACGTAGGTGGCCATGGCCTTATCCCTTCAACGATCCCTTGGTGGAGGGAACCGCATCCGGCTGGCGCGGATCGCGTTCGAGAGCAGCGCGCAGCGCGCGCGCCACCGCCTTGAAGCAGGTCTCGGCGATGTGATGGTTGTTGGCGCCATAGTGGTTGGTGACATGCAGCGTAATGCCGGCATTCTGCGCCAGCGCCTGGAAGAACTCGCGCACCAGTTCGGTGTCGAAGGTGCCGATCTTCGGCGACGAGAAGGAAACGTTCCAGACCAGGAAGGGACGGCCGGACACATCGATCGCGGCGCGCGTCAGCGTCTCGTCCATGGCAAGGTCGATCGAGGCATAGCGCATGATGCCGCGCCGCTCGCCGAGCGCCTTGGTCAAGGCCTGGCCGAGCGCGATGCCGGTGTCCTCGACCGTGTGGTGATCGTCGATATGCAGGTCGCCCTTGGCCCTGACCGTCATGTCGATCAGGGAATGGCGCGACAGCTGGTCCAGCATATGATCGAAGAAGCCGACGCCCGTAGCGATATCCGACTTGCCGGACCCGTCGACATGGACCGACACGGAGATGTCGGTTTCCTTGGTCTTACGGCTCGCTTCGGCGGAACGGGGCGGCATCACTCTATCCTTGTCCAGAGGTTCACATCGTGACCGGCTCAGAGGCTTCAAGCGCTCGCAGGCTTGAAAACGAAAGCCTTCTAGCAGCATGATCCGGCGATTGCCAGTTGCCTCCGGCATCGGTATCGGCCTTGCCAGAGAGCGATTTGCAATCACCGGCCCCATGCATACATATGGCCGATCAAAGTTACTCGTACCGCGCCAATCGCCTTATCGGGATGGCGCTGCTCGGAGCCCAAGAAATGTCCAATGAACTGACCATGCACGCCACGACCATCGTGACGGTGCGCAAGGGCAACAAGGTGGTGATCGCCGGCGACGGCCAGGTCAGCCTTGGCCAGACCATCATGAAGGGCAACGCCAAGAAGGTGCGCCGCATCGGCAAGGGCGGCAATGTGATTGCCGGTTTCGCCGGCGCCACCGCCGACGCCTTCACGCTTTTGGAGCGGCTCGAGGCCAAGCTCGAACAATATCCCGACCAGCTGACGCGCGCCTGCGTCGAGCTCGCCAAGGACTGGCGCACCGACCGCTATCTGCGCCGGCTGGAAGCGATGATGCTGGTGGCAGACAAGTCAGTCTCGCTGGCGCTGACCGGCACCGGCGACGTGCTCGAACCCGAATTCGGCGTCATGGCCATCGGTTCGGGCGGCAATTACGCGCTGGCCGCGGCCCGCGCGCTGATGGACAGCGACAAGGATGCCGAGGAGATCGCCCGCAAGGCGATGCAGATCGCATCCGACATCTGCGTCTACACCAACAACAATTTCGTCGTCGAAACGCTCGATGCCGCCTGAAGAGGTGGTGACCTATGATTT
>NZ_RZPB01000391.1:0-5788 GCF_003998535.1 Mesorhizobium sp. M7A.F.Ca.AU.002.02.1.1
CTGGACGACCGGCGCCCCCAGCCGTTCGGCCAGACGCCGCAGTGGCGCTTCGGCGCGTTTGGCGCCGCCGCCGACCAGGATCAGCGGGCGGCGCGCTGCACTGATGAGTTTGGCCGCGTTGGCAATTGCGACACCTTCCGGCACGGGCGGCGTCACATTGCTCAGCATGGCAGCGATGCCATCCGCCGGCTTGACCATGACGTCGGTCGGGATCTCGATATGCACCGGGCCGGGCCGGGCCGATGAAAACAGGGCGAAGGCCTGCGCCAGCGCGCCGGGCAATTCGCCAGCCTCGGTAACGCGCTGCGAAAACAGCGCCACCTTCTCCATCATGCCGCGCTGATCCGGCAATTCGTGCAGATGGCCCAGCCCCTTGCCCAGCGTCGGCGTGGCGTTGACGCCTGAGATCACCAGCATCGGCACCGAATCGGCACGTGCCTGCCCCATGGCGGTGATGGTGTTGGTCAGCCCCGGTCCGGTGATGACGAAGGCGACGCCCGGTCTGCCGCTGGCGCGTGCGTAGCCATCGGCCATGAAGCCGGCGCCCTGTTCGTGACGCGGTGTGACGTGGCGGATCTTGGAGCGCGCTAGCCCGCGGTAGAGTTCTACCGTGTGGACGCCGGGAATCCCGAAGACCGTGTCGACGCCATGGGCTTCGAGCAGCGAAATGAGCGCTTCGCCGAGTGTCGTCATTGGTTTTCCTCCCCTTCCGGCGCGAGGCCTAGTTCGGCCTCGACGGCCTTGATGCCGATCGCCGCCAATTCGCCGGGCGAGAACATCTCGCCGGCCAGGCAGCCTTCGATCCAGAGTCCGTCGATGATCGCATTAATCGCGATGGCATGGTGGCGCAATTGGCTTGCGTCCGATTTGCGCCGTTCGGCGGCGAGCACCTCGGCCACAACCGCTTCCACCTCATTGCGAAAACCAAGGTAGCCTTCGCGGTGGGCGTGGGCCAAGGTCGGATCCGCTCTGGCGCGGCCGATGAAGGTTGCCCAGAGCGAAAACACCCGCGCGTCGATAATCGGCGCATTGAGGTTGGCGGTGACGAAAGCCGCAAGGCGCTGGCGAGGCGAGGCATTCTCCATGACCAAAGCCGCTTTCGCCTGCTCGGTCATGCGGCCCATCAGCGCTGCATAGGCTTCCTGCAGCAATTCTTCCTTGCCGGGAAAATAGTGCCGGATCAGCCCGGCGGTGACGCCGGCACGCAATGCGATGGTGCGCAAGGTGGCGCCCTGCAGGCCATGTTCCGCCACACTGTCCAGAGTGGCCTCGATCAGATCCTGCCGCCGCCGCTCCTCGCCCTCGCGACGGAACCTGCGGCGGGATGGCATATTCATTGGCGCAGGATCGGTCGCGTCAGGCATGTCGGCCCGCCCTCGCAGGCGATGCAGAGCGCATCCGCCTCGAAGATTTCGACCGTGCAGCCGGCGGCTTCCATCGCGGCTTTGGTCTTTGGAAAGCCTGCGACGGCAATGATCTTGTGTGGGCTGGTCGGCAGCACGTTCAGGCTAAGGCCGTTGGAAGCCGCGAACTCTTCGGCGTCGCCTTCGACCAGCCGGATGTTACGCGCCTTCAGCATCTGATAGAATGGGGCCGGCAAAAGCGGTGAATGGACCAATGCGAGGTCGTCGGCCAGCGGGCTGATCACCGACATCAGATGCAGGCACGCTTCTTCGCCTTGCCACAGCGGAAGATCAAAGCCGTAGACGGAAACGCCCAGCGGCGTCAGCAGGTTGGAAACCTGCTGGATGCCTTCCTGGTTGGAGCGGACACCGCGCCCGATCACCAGCGTACGGGCATCGAGCCATACGCAATCACCGCCTTCGACCTGGCCAGGAACCTCGACGCGGCCCAGGATTGGAATGCCCAGCCTTCGGTAGGTTTCCTCATGCAGCGAGGGCTCCCTGGCGCGCAACGGCTTGCCCATGGACAGAATCAGCGCGCCGCGATCGGTCATCAGCGACGGGTCGTGCGTGAACACCGAGTCCGAAAGTCCATCCGCCGTGTCCTCGATCCATTCGATTTCGGCACCGGAAGCCGCCACCAGTTCAGCAAGGAGCGCGTGCTGCGATGCCGCTTTCGCCGGATTGAATCCGGGGCCATAGTGCCAGGCAGCCCTGTCGGCATTGCGCATGGCGTTGGCCGCCGACCGCATCAGCACGCGGCGCAGCGGCGCCGCCATGGACTGTGATCCGAAAGCGCTCATCGAAGTCCTTTTTCGCTGAAAAAAATCGAGAAAATTTCATGGAAGGCTATTTATACACTTGCACAACAAGCTCGCAAGTGCCGTAATAAGCAGGATTGACGGGCTCTCGCCGTTGGGTCCATGCTGAAGTCTGGAGCGGGGCAGTACAGCGTATATGTTAATTAGCCGGATACACGTTCGACGAACCGCAGCCGACCCGATAGAGGTCACCCGGTGAGCGTGGTGGAAGCTGCCGCAGTCCGATCCGGCAAGGCGCAGGACGGCGCCGCCGAAGCCATCCATGTCGAGAACCTGCACAAGAAGTTCGGTGAGCTGCATGTGCTGAAGGGCGTCTCGCTGTCGGCGCGCGACGGCGAGGTCATCGCCATCATCGGCGGCTCGGGCTCCGGCAAATCGACCCTGCTGCGCTGCATCAACTGCCTGGAAAACCCGACCAGCGGCATCATTCGCGTCAATGGCGAGGAGATCAAGCTCAAGGCCGACAGCCACGGCCACACCATTCCGGCCGACCGCAAGCAGATCGAGCGCATCCGCTCCAAGCTCGGCATGGTGTTCCAAAACTTCAACCTGTGGAGCCACATGACGCTGATCGAAAACGTCATCGAGGTTCCGGTGCATGTGCTTGGCGTCAAGCGCGATGTGGCGATCGGCGAGGCCGAGAGGCTGCTCGCCCGTGTCGGTCTGGCTGAAAAGCGCGACGTCTATCCGGCCTATCTGTCGGGCGGCCAGCAGCAGCGCGCCGCGATCGCCCGGGCGCTGGCCATCAATCCGCGCGTCATGCTGTTCGACGAGCCCACCTCCGCGCTCGATCCCGAACTGGTCGGCGAGGTGCTGAAGGTGATCGGCGACCTGGCGCGCGAAGGCCGCACCATGGTGCTGGTCACCCACGAGATGAAGTTCGCCCGCGAGGTCGCGACCCATGTCGTCTACCTCTACAACGGGCTGGTCGAGGAAGAAGGGCCGCCGGAGCAGATCTTCGGCGCACCGAAATCCGAAAGGCTGAAGCAGTTCATCCGCAACATCGGCTAGGCAAGCCGGGACGGAAGAAAACCGGGAACCAACAACAAACTGGGAGTCATGAAATGAAGACCGTTCTGAAGACATTTGCCGCAGCGCTGCTGCTCGGCGTCGCCGCCATGGGCGTGGCCAAGGCCGATCCGGTCAAGATCGGCGTCGCCGCCGAGCCTTATCCGCCCTTCACCTCGCCCGATGCTTCGGGCAAATGGATCGGCTGGGAGATCGACTTCATCGACGCCGTCTGCGCCGAGGAGAAGCTCGATTGCGTCATCACCCCGGTTGCCTGGGACGGCATCATCCCGGCTCTGACGACCAAGAAGATCGACCTCATCGTCTCCTCGATGTCGATCACCGCCGAACGCGCGAAGACGATCGATTTCTCGGACAAGTACTATAACACGCCGACCGCGATCATCGGCCCGAAGGACCAGAAATTCGGCTCCGCTCCGGACGACCTCAAGGGCAAGATCGTCGGCGTGCAAGTGTCGACGGTGCACGCTGTCTATGCCAAGAAGCACTTTGGCAGCACAGCCTCCGAGATCAAGGAATACCAGACCCAGGACGAGGCCAACAACGATCTGGCCGCCGGCCGTCTCGACGCGGTGCAGGCCGATTCCATCGCGCTTGGCGAATTCCTCAAATCCGACCAGGGCAAAGCCTGCTGCGACCTGAAGGGCATGGTCGCTCCCGATGACGAAGTGCTCGGACCGGGCGTCGGCGCCGGCGTGCGCAAGGAAGACACCGACCTGAAGGGCAAAATCAACGCCGGCATCAAGGCGATCCGCGCCAACGGCAAATATGACGAGATCTCGAAGAAATACTTCGATTTCGACATTTACGGCGGCGGCGGCGCGCAGTCGAACTGACGATCCTCGTATGAGCTGTGGGGTGTGGCGTCGCGCCATGCCCCACCTGCTCGATCTTTCCCAGGCATGTTTGCCGCCGACGCAGCCGTCGGCGGTTAGTCAGCACTTCGGGGGCGACGCTGATCGACGCACTTCTTTCGGCCTCCGCGGCCGGCATCACCGAGCTTCTCTCGCCCTACCCGCCAGGCTGGGGCGGGGCGCTTCTGGTTGGGCTGCTGCATTCGATCGAGATCGCGCTGGGCGCCACGTGCCTCGGCCTTCTGATCGGCACCGGCGGCGCCTATGGCAAGCTTTATGGCGGGCCGGTGGTGCGCGATCTCCTGGCGGTTTACACCACCATCGTGCGCGCCGTGCCCGAACTGGTGCTGATCCTGCTGCTCTATTACGCCGGCACCGACCTGATCAATCAGGCGCTGACGGCCATGGGTTATCAGCGCGTCGACGTGAGCGGCCTTGCCGCCGGCATCGCCGTGCTCGGCTTCGTCCAGGGCGCCTATTCGACAGAGGTGATACGCGGCGCGATCCTGGCCATTCCGCAGGGCCAGATCGAAGCCGCCCGCGCCTATGGAATGTCTCCGGGCCTGATGTTGCGGCGCATCACCTTGCCGTCAATGCTGCCCTTCGCTATTCCGGGCCTCGCCAATCTCTGGCTGATCGCCACCAAGGACACCGCGCTATTGGCTGTTGTCGGCTTCTACGAGCTGGCGCTGGCAACGCGGCAGGCAGCGGGCGTCACCAAGGCCTATTTCACCTTCTTTTTCGCGGCGGGCGTGCTCTATCTGCTTTTGTCGCTGTTTTCCAACCTCGTTATCGGCCGGGTCGAGACCTGGTCGCGGCGCGGCATGCCTTCGCTCAAGGAGGCGCGCTGATGGCCAACGAGGCGACCATCATCGACGTCGTCGCGCGAACGTCGCTGTGGCTGCAGCCGCACCGCATCGTGCTGATCCTGATCGCACTGGGCCTTGTTCTGTCGGCCGCCTTTTTCATGCGCTGGGACTGGCTGCCGCAATATTATGAAATGGGCTTGATCGGCCTCTGGCGCTCGCTGTGGATCCTGGCCGTCACCTGCGTGCTGGGCTTCCTGCTGGCCGTCCCGCTTGGCCTGGCGCAGGCTGCCGGCTCGTTCTGGTTCGCCGCACCCGCCAAGGTGTTCTGCACGGTGATCCGGGGCACGCCGCTGCTGATCCAGCTCTGGCTGCTCTATTACGGCCTGGGTTCGCTGTTCCCGCAATATCCGTGGATCCGCGAATCCTGGATGTGGCCATATCTGCGGCAAGCCTGGCCCTATGGCGTGCTGGCGCTGACCCTGTCGTTCGCCGGTTATGAGGGCGAGGTGATGCGCGGCGCCTTCGCCGGCGTGCCCAAGGGGCAACTCGAAGCCGCCCGCGCCTTCGGCATGAGCCGCTGGAAGGCGTTCCGGCGGATCTGGCTGCCGCAAGCCATCTACCGGGCGCTGCCGACGCTGACCGGCGAGACCGTGCTGCAATTGAAGTCGACGCCGCTGGTGGCGACGATCAGCGTCATCGACATCTTCGCCGTTTCGTCCAAAGTACGGCAGGACACCTACCTCACCTACGAGCCCTTGCTGCTGCTGGCGCTGATCTACATGACGATAACCGGCATTCTGGTCTTCGCCTTCAGCAGGATAGAGGCCAGGATCCCGAACAAGATTGGTTAGAGGGGAGTAGGGGAGTAGGGG
>NZ_RZPB01000392.1:0-5781 GCF_003998535.1 Mesorhizobium sp. M7A.F.Ca.AU.002.02.1.1
ACCTACAGCCTGCGCCAGGTGCCCGAAGTGGAAGGCGGCCTGATCGCCATGGACCCGCACACCGGCCGCGTGCTGGCCATGGTCGGCGGCTTCTCCTATGCGCAGTCCGAATTCAACCGCGCCACGCAAGCCATGCGCCAGCCGGGCTCCTCGTTCAAGCCGATCGTCTATTCGGCAGCGCTCGACAATGGCTATACGCCGGCCTCGGTCATCATGGACGGGCCGATCACGATCCAGAGCGGCAACACGAGCTGGACGCCGAAGAACTATGACGGCACCGTCGCCGGTCCGGCGACCCTGCGCTCCGGCATCGAGAAGTCGCGCAACCTGATGACGGTGCGGCTTGCCAATGACATGGGGATGAAGCTGGTGGTCGAATATGCCGAGCGCTTCGGTGTCTACGACCATCTGGCACCCTATCTGCCAATGGCGCTGGGTTCCGGCGAAACCACCGTGATGCGCATGGTGTCGGCCTATTCGATCATGGCCAATGGCGGCAAGTCGATCAAACCGTCGCTCATCGACCGCATCCAGGACCGCTACGGCAAGACGGTGTTCAAGCAGGACGAACGTGGCTGCCAGGGTTGCAATGCGCAGGAATGGCAGAACCAGCCGGAGCCGGAGCTGGTCGACAATTCCGAGCAGGTGCTCGACCCGATGACCGCCTACCAGATCACCTCGATGATGGAAGGCGTCGTGCAGCGCGGCACCGGCGCCACCATCGGCGAACTCGGCCGTCACATCGCCGGCAAGACCGGAACGACCAACGATGAAAAGGACGCCTGGTTCATCGGTTACACGCCCAACCTCGTCGTCGGCCTCTACATGGGCTATGACACGCCGCGCGGCCTCGGCCATGGCGCCACCGGTGGCGGTCTCGCAGCCCCGATCTTCAAGGACTTCATGCGAGTGGCGCTGGACGGCACGCCCAATGTCGACTTCAAGGTGCCGGAAGGCATGAACCTGGTCGCCATCAATCGCAAGACCGGCATGCGTGCCGCATCGGGCGATCCCGGCACCATCATCGAAGCCTTCAAGCCGGGCACCGGTCCCGCCGACAGCTATTGGGTGATCGGCATGGGCGCCGACGGCTCAAATGCCACCGGTGGCGCGCTGTCGCCGCAAGCCAATCAGGCTATCCAGTCCGGCGGCGGCGGCCTCTACTGACGATTTTCAGGGGCGGATGGGCTGGCCTTGGGCCGGCCCATTTTGCTTTACAGCCGGCGGCGGCGTGCCTATGTATCGCGCCGACCGATTTCAGCAAACAGGACAGAACAGCCAGCCATGCGCGCGGAAACGCAGAATATTGTCGACGAGATCAGGCAGGCGATAACCCTGCTGAGGAGGCATCTTTGACTGGGATCAAGCCATAAAGCGGCTTGAATACCTCAATGTGCGCGCCGAGGACGCCAGCCTCTGGAACGAGCCGCTGGAAGCGCAGAAGCTGATGCGCGAACGCCAGAGCCTCGAAGAAGGCATCGCCTCGGTGAAAGGTCTGACGCAGGCGCTGGAAGACAATATCGGCCTGATCGAACTCGGCGAGGAAGAGCGCGATGAGGGCGTGATCGCCGAGGCGGAAGCCGCGATCCGCTCGATGCAAGGCGAAGCGAAGGCCCGCCAGGTCGAGACGCTGCTGTCGGGTGAAGCAGACTCCAACGACACCTATCTCGAAATCCATGCCGGTGCCGGCGGCACCGAAAGCCAGGACTGGGCCTCGATGCTGCTGCGCATGTACACGCGCTGGGCCGAGCGGCGCCGTTTCAAAGTCGAAGTGCTGGAAATGCATGACGGCGAAGAGGCCGGCATCAAGTCCGCCACGTTGATGATCAAAGGCCACAACGCCTATGGCTGGATGAAGACGGAATCGGGCGTTCATCGCCTGGTGCGTATTTCGCCCTATGACAGCAATGCGCGCCGGCATACGTCCTTCGCCAGCGTCTGGGTCTATCCGGTCATCGACGACACGATCGAGATCGACGTCTCCGAATCCGACGTCCGCATCGATACTTATCGCTCGTCCGGCTCGGGCGGCCAGCACGTCAACACCACCGATTCGGCGGTGCGCATCACGCATCTGGCCACTGGCATCGCGGTCGCCTGCCAGGCCGAACGTTCGCAGCACAAGAACAAGGCCAAGGCCTGGGAGATGCTGCGCTCGCGCCTTTACGAGGAAGAGCTGAAGAAGCGCGAGGCGGTTGCAAACGCCACCGAAGCATCGAAGAGCGATATCGGCTGGGGCCACCAGATCCGCTCCTATGTGCTGCAGCCCTATCAGTTGGTGAAGGATCTCCGCACCGGCGTCGAGAGCACCAGCCCGTCGAGCGTGCTCGATGGCGACCTCGACGATTTCATGGAAGCCTCGTTGTCGCAGCGCATCGAAGGCGGTGCCGGCGAAGCCGTGGCGGACCTGGACTAGGATATGCCCATATTCAGGTGAGGCCGGCCTGGCCTCATCTGAACATACCCCTGCGCACCACAGCAATGGAGGAGAGAGTGCCGAGCAAGCTCACCGGAAAATGCTTTTGCGGCGCGGTTCACTACGAGGTGGCCGACGAATTCCTCTATGCCGCGAATTGCCATTGTTCGGACTGCCGGCGCACCACCGGTTCGGCATTCAAGCCTTTCGCCGGTATCGAGCGTGAAAAGTTTGTCCTCACCGAAGGCGAGGACAAACTCCTGATCTTCGGCGACCAAAGCGGCCACAACGCGCATTGCTGCCAGTGCGGCTCCTTGCTTTATTCGCTCGTGCGCGACGGCGCCTATGTCCATGTCGCCATGGGAACGCTCGTCGACGACCCATCCATTCGTCCAACCGAGCACATCTTCGTCGGTTCGAAGGCGGGCTGGTTCACCATCACCGATGACCTGCCGCAGTATCAAGAGCACGTGATTGCCGGCTCCGACCAGCAATAGGCTGGAACCACAGCGGGCCAATCCCGTTTATTCGACGCCCGTTTGCCGGGAATTGACCTTGGCCTCATCTCGTCGGCGGTAGCGGATGCCTGACGTCTGTAGAACGATGTCGGGAATGCATGTTCTTGCGCCGACCAAGGAATCAGCCCAGCATCCAAGGGCTGGGAGAGAAAAAGCATTTATGGCCGGACGCGGCATATCTGCGACCCGACGATCCGGCCACTGGGAAGATACGTTCCGGGAACGGGCAAGCGAAACGCTTGATGCTCGTTTGAAAGGAACGTTTCCATGTCTGCTGCCACACTCAGATCGGCCAATGCCGTTCAACCGGCTGGCCGACTTTTGTTTTCCCTGTTCGCGATCGGCGCGATGGCAATGCTGACGGCACCTGCCTTCGCGCATGACGCCACGCCCACGGCGGCAAAGCCACAAGGCTGGAGTTATCCGTTCGCATGCTGCGCCAACTATGATTGTCGCACGACCCATACAGGCGAAGTGCTGGAGAAACCCGAGGGCTATGTCATCGCCGGAACGGGTGAGGTCGTTCCAATGACCGACAAGCGTGTCAAGGACAGCCCGGACGGCGAGTTCCATTGGTGCGCGCACCAGGGGGGCCTCGACGCCGGCAGGACAATCTGCCTGTTCGTGCCGCCGCGCTCGTATTGACGATAGGAGCGCATTCCTACGTCCGCCTGATCGCGTGTGACGGGACGGGCTTGCTGAGACGCGCCTGTCGCGGTAGCGCCGGTGATGCTTGCTGACAGACAGTTGTCAGGAGCACCTCTTTATGCTGCCTTTGCCGCACAGGGTGGCGGCGACAGGAGGAGTTCGTTGATGACCATCAAGGCAAGCTGTCATTGCAAGGCGACGACGTTCGAGGTTTCGCAAGCACCGCAGACGGTGACGCAATGCACCTGTTCTTTCTGCTCGAAACGCGGCTCGCTCTGGGCCTATTACGTGCCTTCGCAATTCAAGCTCACCAGCCCGATGGAGAACGTCTCTTTCTATCGTTGGGGGTCGAAGACCGTAAAGCACGGTTTTTGCGCCACCTGCGGCTGCGGCACCTTTACCGAAACGCCGGACTGGTCGACAGGCGAGCCGGATTTCGACAATCCCAAGATCAGCGTCAACTCGCGGCTGTTCGATGATTTCGATCTCGACAAGGTCGAAGTGGTTGTCATAGACGGCAAGAACCTCTGGTAGCTTATCCAAACCATTCCGGCACGGCGATGCGGCGCCACCACCGGGTATTGGTCACTCGGGAAAAGCCGTGAACGGCGCTTTTGCCGTTCCGCTTTTCGCCGCAATTCATGGTACAAGTCGCGGGAAGGGCTGATTTGGCGCCACCGCAAGGCGTGACTTGGAGAGGGACCATCCTATGAAAAAGACTGTGCTCGTCGTCGTGGCGACGGCTGTGCTCGTGAGCGCCTGCACCACCACCGATCCGTATACAGGCGACCAGAAGATTTCCAACACGGCGGCCGGCGCCGGCCTTGGCGCCCTGGCGGGTGCCAGCCTTGGCCTGCTTGCCGGTGGCAACGACCGCCGCAACGCACTGATCGGCGCCGGCATCGGCGCGCTGGCCGGCGGCGCCATCGGCGCCACGATGGACCAGAACGAGGCCGAACTGCGCCGGCAGCTCGAGGGCACCGGTGTCAGCGTCACCCGCAGCGGCGACCAGATCATCCTCAACATGCCGTCCGACATCACCTTCAACTCGGATCAGGATGCGGTGAAGCCCGGCTTCTACCAGGTCCTGAACTCCGTCGCGCTGGTGCTGAAGAAGTTCAAGCAGACCACGGTCGACGTGTTCGGCCACACCGATTCGACCGGTGGCGACCAGCACAATTTCGATTTGTCGCAGCGTCGTGCTTTGGCGGTGGCGAACTATCTGTCCGGTCAGGGCGTGGATCAGCGGCGCTTCGCCGTCACAGGCTTCGGCAAGACACGTCCGGTCGCATCCAATGCCACAGCCGAAGGTCGGGCCCAGAACCGCCGCGTCGAGATCCAGCTGTCGCCGCTCACCTGATCCGTCCGGCAAGCGGATGCGAAACGGCCCTCATGCGGGGCCGTTTTTGTTTGAGCTGACATCGGCGCTCTGGATGGGTACGGTATAGATTTAGTTATTGCTAAAATATAGCTTTCCGGCGGCCATGGAAAGGAATAGCATCATGGCAGTCCAGCGGGGATGAGGCGGTGTAACCGGCCGCGCAATCAGCATTTTTCCGCCTCGGTCTTGCACGGCCAGATCAGAAATCTGGGAGGAATGCATGACAAGAACAGCCAGCCTTGGGCGCTGTGGCGTCCTCGTTTTAACAGGTTTGGTAGGCGCGTGGCTGAACGTTGCTTCGGCTCGGGCCGAGGACGCCAACAAGGCCGACATCGAAGCCTTGAAAAAGTCGCTCGCCAAATATGAGGATTACACCGCTGCCGTCCGCGATCTCTATCTGTCGACGGTCGGCTGCGTCTACTACAGCGGAGAAAAGATAGCGGGCGCGATGGATTACCCGAAGGGCGCCATGGGTATTCACTTCGTCAATGTCCCGAGTGTCGGCCAGAAGCTCGACCCGATGCACCCCAACGTGCTGATCTATGAACCGACCAAGAAGGGTTTGCGGCTGGTGGGCGCGGAATGGCTGGTGCCTCTGACGCCGGACATAAAGGAGCCTCCGAAGCTGTTTGGCCAAACCTTCATGGGGCCGATGGAGGGGCACTACCCTCTCATCCCGAAGGAGTTCGTCCATTACGACCTTCATGCCTGGCTCGGGGACAATCCGAACGGCATGTTCAGTCCGACGAACCCGAACGTGAAATGCTCGAAGGCCGAGTTTCCGATGCTGGAAAAACCGACCAAGATGATGCCTGGGC
>NZ_RZPB01000393.1:0-5781 GCF_003998535.1 Mesorhizobium sp. M7A.F.Ca.AU.002.02.1.1
CCACCTAACGATGGAGAAAAACCAATGCAGGATATTTCCGGTAAGCGCGTCGCTATCCTTGCGACAAACGGGTTCGAACAATCCGAGCTTGAAGTTCCGCTCAAAAAATTACGCGAGGCGGGCGCCGAGGTCGATGTCGTGTCGCTCGCAAGCGGCAAGATCAAAGGCTGGGACCTCAAGGACTGGGGTCGGGAGATTCCTGTCGACAAGACGTTGGATGAGGCGCGGTCGGACGACTATGACGCGATCGTCCTGCCTGGCGGGGTCATCAATCCGGATCTGCTGCGCGTCGAGCGAAAGGCCCTGGACTTCGTCGAATCGTTCTGGTCGGCCAAGAAGGTCGTCGGCGCGATCTGCCATGCGCCCTGGCTTCTCGCCGAGACCGGCATCGTAAGGGGTCGCCGGGTCACGTCTTACAAATCGATCAAGACCGATGTGATCAACGCCGGCGGTCTGTGGGAGGACACCGAAGTCGTCACCGACCAGGGGCTCGTCAGCAGTCGCAATCCCGGCGATCTCGACGCGTTCTGCGACAAGCTCGCCGAGGAGATCAGGGAAGGGCGGCACGACAGAAGGGTTGCTGCCTAGCCGCCTGTCCGCCCAGACGATCGACCGCGCAAGCTTTTCACAGTCAGCCCTTCGCCCCATCCGCCTTCCGCAGCGATGCCTGATGCACCAGCGAGGTCCAGCTGTTGGTCGAGGCGAGGTGGCAATAGAGCAGGCCGAGCGCGCCTGATTTGCGCAGGTCGAGAAACGCCTCGTCGCTCAATTTGTTGAAGGCCGGCTCGTCGATCACCTGGAAGTCGGTGAGGTTGAGCACCTCGCCACCCTCCAGCGTCACCTTGCTCTGGCGCGGCGAAAACAGGCCGTGCGCATCGATCTTTTCGACCATCTCGCGGGTGGCTCGGAAGTCGATCTGGAACTGGTTGCAGAAGGCGAGCGCCTGTCTGGTCGCTTCGGTCGGCTCGTTGCCGGCGAAGAACGGCAGGATCTTGTCGTCGCGCAACGGCGCCAGCAGCTGGTCGACGATGCGATTGCTGGCCCGGTCGGCGCACAGCGTCAGCCGGCCGGCCGATGTCGGGTCTTCGGCCAGGATGAAAGGATAGCGCCGGACATAGGCGGGGATGTAGTGCGGCCCGGTCCATTTGCCGTCGGCATCGACGAACAAATTCTCGTTCTGGCGCACGCCGGTGATGATCACCGGCGACTTGGCCGGGCCGATGAAGACGATCGGGTAGGAGCGCATCGCCGCCGGCATTTCCGACGCGACCACCGGAATGGCGTGCGCCGAGCGGGCGAAGCCGAAGTCACTGCGCGCGGTCAGGCCAAGCGAGCCGTGCCGCGCCGGATTGAGCGCCTCGGGCCTCGAATAGAACAGCGGCAGCGCATCGCCCGTCACGTCCGTCTTTGCATCCGCCATCATCCGTCTCCCGCACGCCCATCAGGCTGCCAATGGTCCCGAAGCCGGGATCTATGCTTTGTTTGCGCTGATCTTGGATCGAAAGGAATCCCGCGCAGGACAAAGTACTACAGCGTCTCTTGCGCGCATAAAAGGACAGGCGGTGCTGTATCTTTGGGATTTGCGGCGATCGATTGTCTTGGGGAACACGACCCCCGCCTCCCCGCCTCTGGACAGCTTTCGGCGAAGCGGCGACAGTGCCGCCGCTGGAGCAATTCCGGGAAAAGTGTGCAGCGGTTTTCCCCTGGCAATTGCGGAGAAACAAAGAGCTGGATCGGATCCGAACGCTGAACCGCTCCAGCGCAAAGATTGAGGCAAACGGGATGGCGTCGGTGTCGGATTTCGAGCAGGGACAAACCTTCACCATCGAAGCCGGGGGCAAGCAGATCCCGCTCGAACTGAGCGCGGTCAAGCCCATCGCCGCCAGCCCGCGCCCGGGTGGCGGTTTCTCGCTGCTGTTTAGAGGCCCGCGCGACATCGCGCTGCCGCAGGCGACCTACCTTTTCACTGGCACAAGCGGCAGCCACGAGATCTTCATCGTGCCGGTCGCCGCCGATGCGGCCGGGCGGCTGTACGAAGCGGTGTTCAACTAGGCGACGTTTGCTCTTTGAGGCGACGCTTGCGCTGCGGCGCGAAACCTTGACGCCAGCGGGACAGCCATCGTCTCACCCCGCCCCGCCACTCGGCGCCGCACATTCCATCAAATCGTATACACCCTTGTCCTCGACCACCGCAAAACCGAGCCTGACATAGAGCCACCTGGCCGGATTGTGCTTCTCGACGTGGATCGATACTGATTTGCCGGCTAACCATGCCTCGTCGATGAGATCGCGCAGCAGTGCGGTGCCGTAGCCCTTGCGGCGATGCTCCGGCAGGAAGGCAATGTCGATGATGCGGTGCTGGCCTGGCCAGCGCTCGATGTAGAGCCGGCCGATGTCTTTCCCCGCTCGTTCCACCACCAGCCAGTCGGCCTCGGGATAGTGTTTTCGGTAATGCGCGTGCTGCGCCTGGAACTGCATGTCGAGGAAGGCGGCCTTCTGTGCCTCGGTCCACGCCGTCACGGCGAGTTCTTCCACGCGCGTCGAGGCATAGAGCCGCGACAGGAACGGCAGATCCGCCTCTGTCGCGGCGCGGAAGCCGAGCCCGGCCTTCTCCGACCGGGACCAGGCTGCGAGCCGATACGCCTGCTTTGCCTCTGTCACGCTGCCTGACGTCAGACCGGCGGCGTCAGGTCGCGCACGACGACGATCTGCTTGAGGTTGCTGGTGGCCAGCGCCGTCCACGTCCACTCCCATTCGGAGCTGTCCATGGCCATCTGGTTGATGGTCCACAGACCATTTGTGCCGTCGTTCTGGACCATCATCGAAAACAGGGCAAGGCGGCCATCGGCATTGTAGTCGAGCGACAGGCTGGTGTTGGCGCCGGAGCCGCCGAAATCGCGCCATCCCGACCAGTTCTGGGTGGCGGCGTCATATTGGGCGTTGAAGGAGTGGACATGCTGCTGGTCGGAGGCGACCAGCATGATGTCGCCGTCGCCCTGGATGCCGGCGCAGAGCGTGTATTTGGGAACCCTGCTGTAACCGGGCGTCGCCCAGGCCGTCCAGGTGTCGGAGCCGGCCGGCAATTGCTTGGTGTGCAGGACCTGGCCTTGCTGCGTCATGGCAAACAGATTGGTGCCGCCCAGCGGACCGACAATCGGCGCCATTTCCGTGAAGGGGTAGCCGGCGTCGATCTGCACCCATGGCGTCCAGTCGGCGACCGTCAGCGCCTGGACCTTGGCCTGCTGGCAGCGATAGAGATGGAGGGCGGAGTTGATGCCGAACAGCGCGATGCGGCCGTCTGCCTGGCGCAGCGCCGTGATCGCCACGAGCTGCCCGGTCAGCTGGATCCAGGCGCTCCACGGCTGGACTGGCGGCCTGAGCTCGTCGACGGTGACGACGATCGGCGTCGTCGTGCCGGGCGGCGTGATGGTTTTCTGCACTTGAACAATCACATCCGGGTTCTGGTAGATCCACCAGATGCGGCCCAGATTGTCGGTGAGGAAGATTTCGACGCGGCCATCGGCATCGCGCGCCATCGTCAGTTTCTGATAGGAGGTGGCACCGGGCGGTGTGCCAATGCTCGTCGGCGCGGTCCATTTGTCGATCGGACCGATCTGGTTGGGGTCTTCGGTGATGAAGGACAGGTTGGTGGTGCCCGAGGCTTGCGCGACCACGGCGACGCGACCGTCCCTGGTGAGGCCCGCCGTCATGATCACCCAGGCGCCGGGCGCGATGAACGACCACGCCGCGGGCCATGACCCGTTCGGTGCGTCTTGAGCCTTCTGGATCAACTGACTTTTGGCGGAATCGATGCCCACCACCATCAGCCGCGACAGTTCGAAGAACGCCGCGCCGGCGGGCTTGTTCTGGTAGATGGGCGGGACGCTGGATCGCCGCGAGCGGGCGTTGGCCTTGGAAGCCGCCCGAGGCGCGGGCGCGGGCGTCCTTGCTGCGGGGGCCGATGCCTTCGACCTAGGTTCAGCTTTCTTGGCCATCGTATCGGTCCTGCCTTGTTGATTCGGAATTCCTCAGCCTCTCGGCGGGAAAAAGCCTTCCAGCGCGATGCAAAAAGTCAATGTCAGGTAGGGCATGCGATTGTTGTGCGGCAGACTGCCACCTGCCGGAGCCAGCATGTTCACTGCCATCGACACGATGTTAGCGGTCGTGTTCTTGTAGGCGTTGGCGTTGCTCGACCTGGCGATCGCCCGATCCGGCGTCGGGATCTGAAGCTCGGCAGGGTCGGTTACGGCGCGGATGTTGTGATTGTGCATCGGCATTTCCGATTCCAGTAGAGACACGGTATCCGAGCCACCGAACTGCCCTAGATCATAAAGCGCCAACCCTTGACCCTGGCCGGGTTGCATCGGCACATTGCCTTGCATGTCCGGCAAGCTGAAGGTCGATCTGCCATCGCCGCCATAGGTCGTGCCCAGCAGCGAGAACAAGGCCGTGTTTTGCGAGATCGGCATGAGCTGACCGTCGCAGGTCGCCCAGCCCCTGGGTGCGAAGTTGGACGGAAAAATTCGGATTTCCGCGACGAATTGGTCCGACATGGTCCTGTCCTTATGTTTGGGTCGGGAAAACGCCGAACAGTGAAATGATGAAATTGACACAGAGGTAAGGCTGCAGGTTGCTGTGAGGCTGGCTGCCACCCGTCATGCCGACCACAGGGTTGGCGAGGTTCGCCGTCGGTGTGTCCTCGACATAGAGCTTGCCTGTAGACGATTGGGCCACAACGTTGTTGGCGGGGCTCGTCTGGTTGGAGACGCTGCTCGTCGCCAGCATGGCGTGAGTGTGGCCGGTCATTTGCTGTATGTTCAGCGTCACGTCCTCGACGCCGCCGGTTTGCCCGATGATGAAACCGGTTCCCTGATGGACCGGCACGCGGCTGGCCAGGTTCGGCAGGTTGAATGTCTCCTGACCGTCGCCGCCATAGGTCGTGCCGATCAACTGGAACAGGGCATCGTTTTCGGAGATGGGTATCGTCTGGCCCTGACAGAACGCCCATCCGGCGGGCGCAAAGTTCCCCGCGAACATGCGAATCTCGCCGATGTAAACTGTCATGACTGCGCGTCCTTCAATTCCGCGACGGGAAGATACCTTGCAGGGCGATGCAAAAATTCAGCACCAGATAGGGCTGCATGTTTTCATGTGCCTGGCTGCCGCCCATCGTGGTGACGCTGCTGGGCACCAGCGTTGTCAGGTTCGATGTCGCGGGCGCGTAAAGCTGCGCGGGCGACGCCGCAAGCACATTGCCGCTGGCGACGAAGAGATCGCCGGAATCCGATGTCGCGCTGGCGGTGTGAGAATGCTGGGGAATCTCGGGCAGTGTGAGCGTATGCGCCTGCTCGCCGCCCCGCTCGCCCAGGAGATGACCTTGGCCGCCAGTATGAGTTGGCACGCGCCCGCGCAAATCGGGCAAGGCGAAAGTCGTTTGCCCATTGCCGCCATAGGTCGTGCCCAGCAGAGCAAACAATGCCTGGTTCTGGTTGATCGGCAGGAGCTGTCCGTCGCAGAACGCCCAACCTTGGGGAGGGAAGTTGAAAGAAATCAACTTGATTTCCGAGAGATACGGCTCGGCCATATACACCCCCAAACGTTCAATTTGTAGTAAAAAGCCAATCTCTACATGACGTTACGTTAGATCACCCACCGCCACAAAGCAATCTGCTCGGCCAATACATTTTGTAATTTATTCCAGCGCCACCGCGCGCAACGCCCGCCTATGGCAGGGGCGGCTCCGTAACCCCAACAATGGTCCCGAAGCCGGTGTTGTTGTGG
>NZ_RZPB01000394.1:0-5262 GCF_003998535.1 Mesorhizobium sp. M7A.F.Ca.AU.002.02.1.1
ACTATGACCTGTTCGGCCGTGCCGCCGTCATCAAGCACAGCGCTGGCGAACTGGTCGTCGAAAAGGACGCGCCGAGGGCCGGACATGGCGATCCCGAACACCAGTCGCATCAGACCCGGCTCGGCATCACCGGCGTCATGGTCGAGGCCTTCAACATCATCCAGGACCGCATTTCGCGCGCAAGACTTGCCGGCGATCCGCCAGACATGTCGCTACAGCCGAAGCTCAGCCATATCGGCCTGACCGAGTTCCACCGCGCCGACGAGGCGATCAATCTCGGCTATCAGGCGACGATGGCGCAGATCGGCGAACTGACCCGGCTGCAGACAGTTCTCGCCTGATCAACACCTACGCACGAGCCGCATCGGTGATACGAAACTGAACGGTGCGGTTGCCGTTCCAGTAATTTCCCGACAGCGAACCGGCGACGTGGATTGTCTTGCCCCGGTTCTTGAACAGGAATTCGCCAAGCGCGGTATCGACGGCGCGAAAGGCGATCGCCTGGATCCGGCCGCCGCTTTCCGATTGCAGCTCGACGCGGATGTGATTGGTGCCGACCGGCCGCGCATCGGCCAACCGGTGGCGCGGCAACGCGAAAACAGGGGCCACGTGCCCGGCACCGAAAGGTCCGGCTTGTTCCAGCGCGTCGAGTAGGCTGAGTGTCGCGCCTTCAGCGGCAAGCGCACCGTCTATGGCCAGGCTTTCCTCGCCCTGCAGGCGAAACACGTCGGCTGCCGCCCGCTCTTCGAAAAACGCCCTGAGCTCACCAAGCCTCGCCCGCTCGACGGTGATGCCCGCCGCCATGCCATGCCCGCCACCCTTGACGATCAGACCGGCAATCGCCGCCTCGCGCACCAGCCGGCCGAGGTCGAAACCCGAGACCGAGCGGCCCGAGCCGGTGCCGATGCCGTTGGCGTTGAAGGCGATGGCGAAGGCGGGCCGGCGGGCATGATCCTTCAGCCGTGAGGCGAGCAAACCGACGATGCCCGGATGCCAGCTGTTGCTGGCGGTGACGACGATAGCCGGGCCATTGCCGCCGGCGAGCTCCGCATCGGCCTCGGCGCGCGCCGCCGCGAGCATCTCCTGCTCCATCAGCTGCCGTTCCTGGTTGAGCCGGTCGAGCGTCTCGGCAATGGTGCGCGCCTCGACCGGGTCGTCGGTCGCAAGCAACCGGCTGCCAAGTGCGGCATCGCCGATGCGTCCGCCGGCATTGATGCGCGGGCCGATCAGATAGGCCAGATGGAAGGTGCTGATCGGCTCGCCGATGCGCGACACCCGTGCCAGTGCCGCGAGCCCTTCGTTCTTCTGCTGGCGCGCCATCTGCAGCCCCTTGACCACGAAGGCACGGTTGACGCCGGTCAGCGGCACCACGTCACAAACGGTGGCCAATGCCACGATATCGAGCAGCGAAAGCAGGTCCGGCGGCGTAGCATCGGCCATGCGGCTACGCAGGATCCTGGCCGTCTGCACAAGGGCGAGGAAGACCACGCCGGCGGCACAGAGATGGCCCTGCCCGGAAAGGTCGTCGTCGCGATTGGGATTGACGACAGCGATTGCCGCCGGCAAGGCACCGCCGACCTGGTGGTGGTCGAGCACCACGACATCGGCCCCGGCCTCATTGGCGGCATCGATGGAAGCGGCGCTGTTGGTGCCGCAATCGACGGTGACGATCAGTGTCGCGCCACGCGAAACAAGTTCGCGCATGGCGTCGGGGTTGGGGCCATAGCCCTCGAAAATACGATCCGGGATGTAGATTTCCGACGGCACCGAGAAATGCGTGAGGAACCGCTTCAGCAAGGCCGACGAGGCGGCGCCGTCGACATCATAGTCGCCGAAGATCGCCACCTTTTCCCTGGCCATCACCGCGGCGGCGATCCGGGCCGCCGCCCTGTGCATGTCGGTCAGCGATGCCGGATCCGGCAGAAGATCGCGGATCGTCGGATCGAGAAACCGCTCGGTCTGCTCGGCGGTGACGCCGCGGCCGGCAAGCACCCGTGCTACGATATCGGGTACCCCGTAGCCTTGCGCGATGG
This sequence comes from Mesorhizobium sp. M7A.F.Ca.AU.002.02.1.1, assembly GCF_003998535.1. NCBI lineage: Bacteria > Pseudomonadati > Pseudomonadota > Alphaproteobacteria > Hyphomicrobiales > Phyllobacteriaceae > Mesorhizobium > Mesorhizobium sp. M7A.F.Ca.AU.002.02.1.1. Next base: position 2,034 of record NZ_RZPB01000394.1, read on the forward strand.
CGAGCGCGATCATGTCCTGCCGCTCGGTCAGCCGGTGCTCCCAGGAAACCCCTGATACCGACTGCCTGACATCGAGGAAGAGGCGCTTTTCGCCGGTCATACGCTTTGCCAACTCATCGTTGGCCGCACGATAGTGCATGTCGCCCAAAAGTGCGCAGCGGTTTTGGGGCGACGACCTGCATTGGCAACGATTTAAATCGTGTCACGTTCATGCGACGCTCTATAGGCCAAAGGCAGGCAAAGCCAAGCGATTCACGGTGTGCGCCGTCCGGGAAGTGTCAAGAAAACTGCGCTTTCCGCTTTTCAGCCTGGCGCCGAAGCCATTCGTCGGCCGCATCGCCCATCGTCGTTTCCACACCGTCCTTGAGCCAGGCCATGAAAGGCCGGTCGAAGCTGAATGCGTAGCTGCATTCCCGGATGAGAAAGCGACGCACATTCTGGGTGTTGCGATAAGACTGCGTGATGGCGGTGGCGCGCGAGATCGGATCCGCGTGCCAGTCGAACGGTTTCATCGTCAAATCCTTGCAGCCAATATCGGGTGCGCCCGAATGGCTAACAATTGCAAGGTGGCTTCGCAAGCAAGCGTCAGAACTTATCCAGGTCCTGATGGCGTGCCTTGATCTCGCGCACCGTCCGCGACGACGAGCGCAGCACGATCGTGTGGGTGGTGATGTAATTGTGGCCGAACTTGACGCCAGCCAGCATGTTGCCGTCGGTGACACCGGTGGCCGCAAACAGCACATCGCCGCGCGCCATGTCCTCCGTCCGATAGACCCGTTTCGGATTGGAAATACCCATCTTTGCCGCGCGAGCAACCTTTTCCGGTGTGTCGAGGATCAGCCTGCCCTGCATCTGGCCGCCGGTGCAGCGCAGCGCGGCGGCGGCCAGCACGCCCTCGGGTGCTCCGCCAGTGCCGAGATAGATATCGATGCCGGTTTCTTCCGGATCCGTGGTGTGGATGACGCCGGCGACATCGCCGTCGCCGATCAGCCGGATCGCGGCACCCGTGGCGCGCACGGCATCGATCAGCTTGGCATGACGTGGCCGGTCGAGGATACAGGTGGTGATGTCCGAAATAGCCACGCCCTTGGCGCGGGCGAGGCTGGCGATGTTTTCGGCCGGTGAGGCATCGATATCGATGACGCCGTCCGCATAGCCCGGACCGATGGCGATCTTGTCCATGTAGACATCGGGCGCAAACAGCAGGCTGCCCTTTTCGGCGATGGCGATGACGGCGAGCGCATTGGGCAGGTTCTTGGCGCAGATCGTCGTGCCTTCGAGCGGATCGAGCGCGATATCGACCGCCGGACCTTTGCCGGAGCCGACTTCTTCGCCGATATAGAGCATCGGCGCTTCATCGCGCTCGCCCTCGCCGATCACCACCGTGCCCCTGATGGAAAGCCGGTTGAGTTCCTGGCGCATGGCATCCACGGCGACCTGGTCGGCCGCCTTTTCGTCGCCGCGCCCACGCAGCCTGGCGGCCGCGACGGCGGCCCGTTCGGTGACGCGCACCAGTTCCATGGTGAGTATCCGGTCAAGGCCGGCGACGATGTTCTGGGCCACATTCATCTGGTGATTTCCTCGTTGGCAATGCGGCCTCCCGCCGGAGGCGGGCCTGTTTTGTCAAACGAGCATGACAACGGCAAGACCTGCCACGAATATTATCGAATATCCAACAATATCAATCGATTAAACTACGTCTTGAAACACGACCGGCCCGATCGCCACGCGCCGGGCCAGTCTTAAAACGGTGAGAATGGCGGCCTTCGCGGCCTAAAAAACCGCGAGGTATTTGAGCAGCGAAATGATGCCGATGATGATGACGATGACCTGAACTATTTGTCTCATCCGGCCATCGAGCGGCAGGCGTTGAACCAGATAGAGAACGAGGATGATGACGAGGAATGTGATCAGGATGCCGATCAACGCTGACGAAGCCATGGTGTCCTCCTTAAAAGTGATTTGCTGAAAACAACAGAAAAGGCCGGAAGCCCGGCCCTATTGCGCTGCGGTCAATACCAGCGGCGGGAGGTATCGTTCGTCGATTGAGCAATGGCGAAGCCGGCCAGAAAGCCGAGCAGGCCGATCACGCCGACCAAAGCTGTCGTCGTACCAGGATTCTCGCGCGCGACTTCCGAAACAGCCTGGGCTTGGCTGCGCAGTTGTTGCGCCGTACGCGAAGCGCGGTTCGCCGCGGTGTCGTACAACTCGGACGCCTGTTCGCTGGCGTCATCGAGCATCTCCGCGCCCCGCGCCGAAATGCTCTTGTTGATCTTGGTGATCTCCTTGCGCAGTTCGGCAATCTGCTTTTCCAACGTCTTCTGGATGTCGTCGATATCGGGGGTGTCGGATTTGTTGGTGTCAGCCATGAAGCGGTTCCTCTGGTTGGTGACCAAGAGAACGGCGTCGACGCGAATTCGTTCCGGTCTGTGGCAGCTGCCTGCCTCCAGACCGGACCTCAATGCCTGCGGAATTCTTGTCCCGCGCGACTGTCGGACAAAGCTACCCTGCCCGTTCGATGCGGATGACCTGCGGTTTGTCGGTCAGATGTCCGTCCTTGGTGATGCCGTCTACCGCCTTGCGAACGGCGGCCTCCGTCGTCTCGTGGGTGACAAGGATCACCGTCTTCTGTGCCGCCGCCTCGCCGTTGACTGCGTGCTGGACGATCGATTCCAGCGAGATGTCATTGTCGGCCATGCGCTTGGCGATTGCCGCGAACACGCCGATGCGGTCGTGCACGGTCAGCCGGATGAAATAACCGCCGGCATGGCTGCGCATCTGCGCCTTCTTGTAGGGTTTCAGCTCCTTGGCCGGCCGGCCGAAGACCGGACCATGCTGGAAGCCTGGCCGGCTCTTGGCGATGTCGGCGATGTCGCCGATGACGGCCGATGCGGTGGCGTTGCCGCCCGCACCGGGGCCGGACAGCAGCAGCTCGCCCAGAATGTCGGTTTCGATCGCCACCGCATTGGTGACGCCATGCACCTGCGCGATGACCGATGCGGTCGGCACCATCGTCGGATGCACGCGCTGCTCGATACCGCTCTCGGTGCGCTGGGCGACACCCAGCAGCTTGATCCGGTAGCCGAGATCGGCGGCCGCGCGGATGTCGGCTTGGGTGATGTTGGAAATGCCTTCCATGTAGATGTCGTTGGCGGCGATCCTGGTGCCAAAGGCAAGGCTGGTCAGGATCGACAGCTTGTGCGCCGTGTCGTGGCCCTCGATGTCGAAG
>NZ_RZPB01000394.1:5272-5776 GCF_003998535.1 Mesorhizobium sp. M7A.F.Ca.AU.002.02.1.1
TCGAACGAGATGCCCTCGGCCTCCATGCGGGTCAGGATGTAGTTACAGGTGCCGTTGAGGATGCCGAACACGCGGGTGACCGAATTGCCGGCCATCGCCTCACGCATCGTCTTGATGACGGGAATGCCGCCCGCCACCGCCGCCTCGTAGTTGAGAAGCACGCCCTTCTTCTCGGCGATCTCGGCCAGCGCCACGCCATGCTTGGCCAGCAGCGCCTTGTTGGCGGTGACGACGTGACGGCCGGCTTCGAGTGCCGTCTTCACCGATGAGCGCGCCGGGCCCTCGTCGCCGCCGATCAGTTCGACGAACACGTCGATTTCTGCGGTCTGGGCCATCTTGACCGGATCGTCGAACCACTTTGCAGAGCTCAAATCGACGCCCCGATCGCGCTTGTGGTCGCGCGCCGAGACGGCGGTGACGATCACGTCACGGCCGCACTGGCGGGTCAGTTCCACCGCTTTGTCGCGCAGCACGCGCGCCACCGATGCACCGACCGTGCCGAGG
>NZ_RZPB01000395.1:0-5773 GCF_003998535.1 Mesorhizobium sp. M7A.F.Ca.AU.002.02.1.1
TCGTTGGGCGATCAAACGGTAGGGCGAAATGAACACAAATCCGGCAGGCAACGGAGAATTCGGGCAACGGCCGGCAACATCCGGACCGATCGTGCCGAAAACGGCCAGCGAGGCGTTGCGGCCAGAGGCCGGCACGCCGCCGCCGAAGCGCTCGCGTGCGTCACGCAGCCAGGTCGTCGTGTTCATGAACTTCGTCATCTCCTCGGTGATGCTGGTGGTTCTGGCGGCCGGCGTCGCGGTCTATTTCGGCAAGCAGGAATTCACCGAGCCCGGACCCTCCGCTAATGGCGATACCTTCCTGGTCAAGCCGAACACCGGCGTCCAGGATATCGCCGACCAGCTCGAACGCCGCGGACTGATCAGTGATGCCCGGGTATTCCGCCTTGGCGTGCGCGCCTTCGGCAATGATTCGGCGCTGAAAGCCGGCGAGTACGAGATCAAGCCCAGGGCTTCCATGCGCGATATCATGGAGCTTCTGAAGAGCGGCAAGTCGGTGATGTATTCGCTGACCATCCCTGAAGGACTGACTGTCGACCAGGCATTGCAGCGCATCGCCAAGGAGACTGCCTTGAGCGGCGACATGCCGGCAACCACGCCGCCGGAGGGCAGCCTCGCCACCGACACGCTGCGCTTCACGCGCGGCGCGACACGCCAGCAGATGGTCGACAAGCTGCTTGCGGATCAGAAGAAGCTGGTTGACGATGTCTGGCAGCGGCGCGCGCCGGACCTGCCGCTGGCCAACGTCGAGGAGTTCGTCACGCTGGCTTCGATTGTCGAGAAAGAGACGGGCAAGGGTGACGAGCGTTCACGGGTTGCCGCCGTCTTCCTGAACCGGCTTGCCAAGGGCATGCGCCTGCAATCCGATCCGACCATCATCTACGGGCTGTTCGGCGGCAAGGGAAAGCCGGCGGACCGGCCGATCTACCAGTCGGATATCCAGAAACAGACCCCCTACAACACCTATGTGATCAACGGCTTGCCGCCGACGCCGATCGCCAATCCGGGTCGTGCAGCGCTGGAGGCGGTGGCCAATCCGTCGAAGACCGACGACCTCTATTTCGTCGCCGACGGCACCGGTGGGCACGTCTTTGCCGCGACGCTGGACGAGCACAACGAGAATGTCGCCCGCTATCGCGCTCTGCAGAAGAAGCAGGCGGATGACGTCGCCAAAGCCGCCAAGACGACCGGCGGCGGCGACAGCGATGCCGTCAAGCCGGCGGACGGTGGGCCGGCCGACAGTGGGCCTGCTGACGGTGCCGACGACAGCGGCGGTGACGCGGGCGCTGCCCAGTAGAATGAAGAAAGGCGTTGCCCGACAGGCGACGCCCTGACATTTGCAAGAGCGCCGCGCGTCCGATTTCGACGCGCCTGCGGCGCAGTCATTTTCAAGCCGCACTTGCTCTGTCCGGAAAGCCGGTTCGGGGCAATGTGCCAGGGACGTGTGGGCGATATGAATTTGCAGAGCATGACCGGTTTTGCACGTGCCGTCGCCGAGCACGAAGGCACTTCGATCGCCTGGGAGGTCAAGTCCGTCAACGGCAAGAGCGTCGAAGTACGGCTGCGGCTGCCGCAAGGCTTCGAGCGGTTGGAACCGGCTGTCCGGCAGATACTTCAGAAACGTTTTGCACGCGGCAATTTTCAGGCGACGCTGACCATCGGCCGTGCCGTCGGCGCGCAGGCGCAGCCGGTCGTCAACGAAGCCTTCCTGAAGGACCTGGCCGGGCTCGCCAAGCGGCTGCAGGAGCAGTTCGGCGTTGCTGCGGCGACCTCGGATGGACTGCTGTCGCTGCGCGGCGTGCTCGACATTCCCGAAACTGTCGAAACCGAGGAGGCGAGGGCCGCGCTCGATGCCGCGATCATGGCCGCGCTCGAAGTGGCCTTGAACGGGCTTGAACAGGCACGGCAGGGCGAAGGGGCCGCGCTGGCTTTGCTGCTGTCGGGTCATATCGACACAATCGAGGCGCTGACGCTGCGGGCAGAAGTGGATCCATCCCGCGAGACCGCGGTGATCCGGGAACGCATCGCCGAGCAGGTCAGGCTGCTGATGGACGCTTCCGCCAATTTGGATGCCACCCGACTGCACATGGAGGCCGCGTTCCTGGCCACCAAGGCCGATATTCGCGAAGAGATCGACCGGCTGAAAACGCATGTCGCATCCGGCCGGGCACTGCTGGTGGGCGGCGGCGCGGTCGGTCGCAAGCTCGATTTTCTGGCACAGGAATTTAACCGCGAATCGAATACGCTGTGTTCCAAGTCGAATGCCGCCGCCATCACCGCGATCGGGCTGGACCTGAAGGCGGTGGTCGACCAGTTTCGTGAACAGATCCAGAATCTGGAGTAGCCGATGGTTGCCAAGGATTTGGGGTCCCGCATTCGCCGCCGGGGCCTGATGCTCGTCCTGTCGTCGCCGTCCGGCGCCGGCAAGTCGACGATCGCGCGCAATCTTCTGGAAAGCGATTCCAGCCTCGAACTGTCGGTCTCGGTCACCACCAGGCCGCGCCGCGGCAGCGAGATCGAAGGCGTCCACTATCATTTCCGGACGATGCGCGAATTCGAGCGGCTTCGTGATTCAGACGCGCTGCTGGAGTGGGCCGAGGTGCATGGCAATTGCTATGCGACACCGCGCGAGCCTGCCGAACTGGCGCTGTCTGAAGGGCGCGACATGCTGTTCGACATCGACTGGCAGGGCGCCCAGCAGCTCAAGGAGAAGATGCGCGCCGACATCGTCTCGATCTTCATCCTGCCGCCATCGATGAAGGAGTTGAAGGCACGGCTGAAGCGCCGCGCCGAAGACCAGGAAGCGGTGATCGAAACGCGGTTGAAAAACGCCCGCAACGAGATCGAGCACTGGAAGGAATATGATTTCGTCATCGTCAATGACGACCTCGACCGCGCCTTCGCCGAAGTGCGCGGCATCGTCGTCGCCGAGCGGCTGAGACGCGACCGCCGGCCAGGCCTGTTCGATTTCGTCTCGGGACTGTTGGACGAGAAGACGGGTTGAGGCTGTGAAGCGCCAATCTCCCCCACGAGGGGGCAGATCGGCAGCTTCTTACACCGCGTTTGTCAACCTTACAAACTCCTCGACGCTGAGCGTCTCGGCGCGGCGTGTCGGATCGATGCCGGCGCGGTCGAGCAGGGCCTCGCCGCCGAGGCTCTTAACGCTTTGCCGCAGCATCTTGCGACGTTGGCCGAAGGCGGCTTCTGTGACGCGGCCGAGTTTCTTCACCTCGGTGGGCAGGGGCATCGGGCGCGGCACAAGATGCACCACCGAGGAGGTGACCTTTGGCGGCGGCGTGAATGCCTGTGGCGGTACGTCGAAGGCGATCCTCGCCTCCGTCCGCCAGCCGGCAAGAACCCCCAGCCGGCCATAGCTGTCGCTGCCGGCGGGAGCGACGATGCGCTCGGCCACCTCGCGCTGGAACATCAGAGTCATCGAGGTGTAGAAAGGCGGCCAGTCGCTGACCGTCAGCCAGCGCACCAGCAGCTCCGTGCCGATGTTGTAGGGCAGGTTGGCCACGATCTTGACCGGGCCGCCATTGCCGGTCGCTCGACCGGCAAGGCCCGTGAAATCCGTCTTCAGCGCATCGCCCGAAACAACCTCCAGCCGGCCGGGATAGTGGCCGGACACTTCGGCAAGAGCAGCCAGGCAACGTTCGTCGCGCTCTATGGCGATCACCTGGCGCGCTCCGTTGGCAAGCAAGGCGCGGGTCAGCCCGCCGGGACCGGGGCCGACCTCGATGACGGTTGCATCGGACAAGTCGCCGGCGGTGCGGGCGATCTTGCCGGTGAGGTTGAGGTCGAGCAGGAAATTCTGGCCGAGCGCCTTCTTCGCCTGCAGCCCATGACGCTCGATCACCTCGCGCAGCGGCGGCAGCCCGTCGATGGTCATGCCCGAGATCTCATGCGGCAACCGCCTTGGTGTTCGTGTCGGCCAGCCGCCGGGCAAGCTTCAGCGCCGCTATCAGGCTGTCGGGCCGCGCCACACCCTTGCCGGCGATGTCGAAGGCCGTGCCGTGGTCGGGCGAGGTGCGGATAAAGGGCAGGCCGAGCGTGACATTGACCGCCTCGTCGAAAGCCAGCGCCTTGGCCGGGATAAGCGCCTGGTCGTGATACATGCAAAGGGCCGCGTCGTAACCAGCCCGCGCCCGGACATGGAACAACGTGTCGGCCGGCAAAGGGCCGAAAGCGTCGATGCCTTCGGCGCGCAGGATGTCGACCGCCGGGCGCACGATCCGCTCGTCCTCGAGGCCCATGGCGCCGCCTTCGCCGGCATGTGGATTGAGCCCGGCAATCGCCAGCCGTGGCCTGGCAATGCCGAAGCGGCCGGCAAGGTCGGCAGCGGTGATGCGCGCGGTGGCGACGATCAGTTCGGTGGTCAGTGCCTTCGGCACCTCGGCCAGCGCTATGTGGATGGTGACGGGAACGGTGCGCAGGTCGGGTCCTGCCAGCATCATCACCGGCATCGCCTCGACGCCGCTGTGCCGAGCCGCCAGATGCGCCAGATATTCGGTGTGGCCGGGAAAGCGAAAGCCGGCATCGTAGAGCGGCTTCTTGGCGATGGGGCAGGTGACCACGGCCGAGGCTTCGCGGGCAAGGCAATCGGCGACGGCGCGGTCGATGGCCTCGATCGTGGCGGCCGCATTGGCCGGATCCGGCTGGCCGGGGCTGTCGATGCAGCCTGCAGCCAGCGGAACGATCGGCAAGGCGCGGGCAAAGACCTGCGCCGCTTGTGCCGGGGTGGCTTCGGCGATCGGCAGCGAGAGGCCGAGCAGGCGCGCCCGGGAGGCGATCAGCGCCGGATCGGCGAGCAGGTAGAAGGGGGGCAGGGCGGCAGCTTCACGCGCCATGAAGGCGGCGATGGCGATCTCCGGCCCAATGCCGGACGGATCGCCGGCGCTCAACGCGAGCGCAGTCACTGCGTTGCCCACGTCAGCGCTTGACGATGCGGGCTTTTGCCTTCAGCTCGTCGACATATTTCTTGCTGAGCGCGTCGGCATCCTTGTCGCCGCCGGAGCCTTCGGCCTGGAACGCCATCTGGGCAACCTTGTCGTCGGACACTTCGCGCGACGAGCAGATGCCGATGAATTCGACGCCGCGTTCGGTTTCGCGCGTGACGGTGGCACCGCCGACTTTGGTAGCTTTGATCTGCTCGGCCCAGTCCGGCGGCAGTTGCGGCGCCAGCACCCGGCCCAGATCGCGAACGGTGACGTCGATCAGGCCCTTGGCGAATTCGCGCGTCGTGTTGCAGCCGTTGAAGCGGGCGCGCATGGCGTCGGCCTCTCGCTTGCGTTTGCCCAGCGTCGCGCTGCGTTCAGCCGCCGGCACCACGAAGATGACCTGCTGCAGCATGTATTCGGTGGCGCTCGGTTTGGCGCCGCCTTTTTCGAGCATCTTCCTGACGAGATCCTGTTCGCTGACGGCGCCGGTGCCGTCGCCGGAACGGTAGCGCGCGCTCAAGGCCTGGTTCCAGGCCATCTGGGCGCGGATGAATTCCTTGAAGTGGCTCTTGGTGACGCCCGACTTCTCCATGACGCCGTCGAGCTGGCTGAGCTGCATCTTGTTGCTCGAGGCAAAGCGCTGGTACGCGGCATCGACCTGGGCGTCGCTGATGCGGATACCAAGCCGCTTGGCCTCGGCCATACGCAGCGTCTGGTCGATCATTTCCTGGCCGGCATCGCCCTTCTTGCGCTGCAGCTTCAGGAAAGCGGCGCGATGGGCGATGTCGCCGGTGGTGACAGGAATGTCGTTGACGACGTATTTGATCTCGCTGGCG
>NZ_RZPB01000396.1:0-5765 GCF_003998535.1 Mesorhizobium sp. M7A.F.Ca.AU.002.02.1.1
CAGGCGACGCTGCTTCGCCTGCTCCAGCGCATCAATGACGACGACCCAACGAATGGCGACGGCGGCAAATAAGCCGCGTCCAGTCCTTTTTTCCATAACAGCAAAAGTGAGAACCGATGTCGTCCGACCTCCAGTCGTCTGCCAACACGCTCGTCGTCCGCAATATCGGTCTCATGCTGAGCGGCGATCTCGCACAACCGATCATCGACGCCGACACCATCGTCGTGAGCGATGGACGCATATCAGGCATTGGCAAGGCAGGCGACATTGATGGCGGCAGCGCGGCGACGATCATCGATGCGATGGGCTGTGCGGTCGCGCCGGGTCTTATCGACAACCACGCCCATCCGGTGGCCGGCGACTGGACGCCCCGGCAGAACCAGATCGGCTGGATGGATTCGACCGTGCATGGCGGCGTCACCACCATGATCTCGGCGGGGGAAGTCCACACGCCGGGCCGACCGCGCGATCTTGTCGGGCTGAAGGCGTTGGCGATCGCGGCGCAGCGCACCTTCTCCAACTTCCGTCCGAACGGCATGAAGATCCTGGCCGGGGCACCGATCCTGGAACCCGGCCTTACCGAGGAAGACTTCCGCAGTCTCGCCGAGGCCGGCGTGACGCTTGTCGGCGAGGTCGGGCTTGGCGGCGTCAAGGATGGGCCGACCGGCCGGAAGATGATCGCCTGGGCGCGCAAATACGGCATGACCTCGATGACCCACACAGGCGGCCCGTCGCTGCCCGGCTCCGGCCGCATCGGCGCGGATGTCGTGCTGGAGGTCGACGCCGACATCGTCGCCCACGTCAATGGCGGGCCAACCGCCCTGCCCGAGGCGGAAATACGGCAGATCTGCGAGAAGGGTTCGAGGGCGCTTGAAATCGTCCATAACGGCAATCTGCGCACCGGACTGTTCGTGCTCGACCTGGCAAGGCAGCGCGGCGAACTTTCGCGCGTCATCCTCGGCACCGACAGCCCGGCCGGATCCGGCGTCCAGCCGCTCGGCATCCTGCGGACCCTGACCATGCTGGCTTCGCTTGGTGGTATCGCGCCGGAAGTGGCGTTCTGTTTTGCCAGCGGCAACACGGTGCGCGTGCGCGGACTGGATGATCGCGGCATCATCGAGGTGGGGCGCGCCGCCGACCTGATCTTCATGGATCAAGCGATCGGCGGTGCCGGCGACGGGCTGCTCGACAGCGTGGCGCTCGGCAATCTTCCAGGCATTGGCATGGTCGTGATCGACGGCGAGGTGCGGACAGGCCGGAGCAGAAATACGCCTCCGGCGATGCGGGTGCCGGAAGTCCTGGCGGCCTGACGGTCAGCCGACGCCGTCAATGCCGACAATCTTGTCCTTGGTCAGCCCGCCGACGCGCGGGTGCGGCCTGCCGGAATCGGTGACGGCGATAGCGACGACGATCTCGTCGGCACGCGGTGCGTCGGGAACACGAACCTCCATGCCGTCGAAATGGCTGCGCACCCGCGCCGCGTCCTTGTGGCCGAGCGGAATATCGAGCGGCACGCCGAGGCCGCCGCGCTTCTTCGATGAGGGAATGAGCGCGGCGCCCTTGCCGAGCACGTCGCGGAACGGGGCGCCGAGCTTTGGATGAAGGATGGCGGCGGCATGTTCGAGCTCGCCATCGGCGCCGACGGCGGCCGCCTTGCCGAAGCTCTCGACCCGGTTGCCGGCAATGCCCAGAGCAGCGACGGCGCGCCTGGGCAAGATATCTCCCAACGCTTCGCCGATGGCGCTGAGTGCCGACAGATCCTCGACGTAGGTACCCGCATAGGGGTTGCGGATGACCGCAATGGCTGCGGCACGCCGCGTCGGCGGATCGACGGGCCGCCCGCCTTCGATCCGGGTTTCCTCGACGATGGTGATGATACGGCGGATTTCCGGGCTCATCGCAGTCCGTCCTCACCCTTGATGTCGGCGGCGGCAAGGCCGCCGACCCGTGCATGAACGCGTGCGCCGGTGGTCATCGCCAGGATGACCGCCATTTCATCGCTGCGCGGCGCATCGGCAATGCCGATCTCGATTGCATCGAAATGGCTGCGCACATAGGAGGCGTTTATGTGCGTGATCGGGATGTCGATGCGCGTTCCGGGGCCGCCGACTTTCTTGGTCGAAGGCACGATCGCCTTGGCATTGCCGAGCAGTTCGCGCATCGCGTAGCCGCCCGGATTGTGCCAGAGCGCGCCATGTTCAAGCTCGCCGGCGGCGCCGACTATGGCACCCTTGCCATAACCTTCGATGGCCTGGCCGCCCTCACCAATGGAGTCGATCAGGCGCCGAGCCATATCGAGACCGAGCGGCTTCAGGTCTTCCATGAAGCCGGTGATCTCTTCGACATAGCGTCCGGCAAAAGGGTTGGCGATGAGCGCGACGATCGCGCCTCGCTTGAGCGGACGTGCCGCGTGGGGTCCGCCCTCATGGAATATCTCTTCGATCTGAACCAGAAATTTCCTGACCACCACAGCCGGCATTGTTCTCTTCCTTCATCCCGTCGTTCATAAAACTCGTTAGAGTATCAACAATTATGCCTATCGACATTTGTCAAGCACAGACGTCGAGCAAGCGGGCGAAGGGCCAAGAAAACTGCATCGGATGACGATTGACAGCCTGTTAAGCCGCTCCTAAACTCATATGACCATCAACGAACTCGCCGTTGTCCCGGCGATGTGTGGGGGATGGTCAAAGCGTGGCTTCAAAAGCTGAAAAAAGCTGAAGGGGAATGACATGAAAAGGGCGCTCAAGAGTTTATTTCTGGCCGGCACGATGCTTGCCATTTCGTTCGGACCGGCCGCCGCACAGGCCAAGGTTTCCGTGGCCGCGATCTCGGGATATTTCGCACAGGGTTTTGGCGTTTCGATCGTCAACGGCCTCAACAAGGCCAAGACCGATTTCGGCATCGACCTCAAGCTGGTCGACACCGGCAATCGCGCGCTCGACTACCAGCAGCAGTTCGAGAATCTCGCCAAGGGCAAGCAATACGACCTCATCTTCGTGATGGGCTGGGAGTTGGTGGACTCGCTGCAAAAGGTCAGCGCCGAATATCCCGACCAGCGCTTCGTGTTCATCGATGGCGTCCTCGACAACCCCAAGATGATCTACGCCAATTTCGCCGAGGAGCAGGGATCCTTCGTCGCCGGCGCGCTTGCTGGCATGATCGAAGCTAAGGGCACCGCCTTCGACAAGATCGGCGACGGCAAGGCCATCGGCTTTGTCGGCGGCCGCGATATCCCGGTGATCCGCAACTTCCTGGGCGGCTACGAGCAAGGCGCCAAATATGCCGCGCCCGACGTCAAGGTGAACTCCGTCTTCGCCGGAACCTTCGACGACCCGGCCAAGGGAAGCGAACTTGCCCAGGCGCTTTACGGCCAAGGCTCCGACATTGTCTACAACGTCGCCGGCCCGACGGGTGAAGGCGTGATGCAGGCAAGTGCCGCGGTCGACAAATATTCGATCGGCGTCGACATCGACATGTGCGGCTCGGCCCCCGGAAATGTGCTCGCCAGCATGCTGAAGCGCGGCGACATCGCCGTCTATACGCTGATCAAGGACGAGGTCGAGGGCCGCAAGATCACCGCCGGCACCCGCACTTTCGACCTCGCCTCGGGCGGTGTCGAGGTCAAGGTCTGCGATGACATCGCCGCCAAGATCCCGGCAGAGATGACCGCCAAGCTCGACGAGATCAAAAAGGGCATCGTCGACGGCAAGATCGTGATCGCCAAGGCGAAATAAGCCAACACCAGCGCCTCCCTCCCAAGAAAGCGCTAGACTGATCCGCCGCGGCTTGCCGCGGCGGATCAGTGTCCAATCTGCGAGAGCCATGTTGTCGAACACGCCGGGGTCGCCGACCCTCCACAGCAATGCCGCGATGGCCGTCGAGTTGACCGGCATCACCAAGCGTTTTGGCGCATTCGTGGCCAATGACGGCATCGACCTTGCGGTCCGCCGCGGCGAGATCCACGCCATCATCGGCGAGAACGGTGCCGGCAAGACGACGCTGATGAACATCCTGTTCGGCCTCTTGCAGCCGGACGAAGGCTCGATCCGGCTGAACGGTGAAGAGATCGTGATCGCCGATCCGTCCGTCGCGATAAAGGCCGGCCTCGGCATGGTTCACCAGCATTTCAAGCTGGTTCCCTCGCTCTCGGTTGCCGACAACGTCTTTCTCGGCATGGAAATCCGTCGCCATGGACTTATCGACCACGCTGCGCAGGTGGCGCGAACGCGCGACCTGTCGAAGCGCTTCGGCCTGCAGGTCGATCCGACCGAGCGCGTCGGGCTGCTCTCGGTCGGCATAGAGCAACGCATCGAAATCCTGAAGGTCCTGGTGCGCGGCGCGCGCACCATCATCCTCGACGAACCGACCGCGGTGCTGACGCCGCAGGAAAGCCGCGAACTGTTCCAGACGCTGCGCAGCTTCGTGGCCGAGGGCATGACGGTGATCTTCATTTCGCATCACCTGGAAGAGGTGATGGAAGTGTCCGACACGGTGACGGTGCTGCGCAACGGCAGGAAGGTGGCGACCCGGCCGACGGCCGAGCTCAGCAAGGACCAGTTGGTGCACATGATGGTCGGCCGCGAGGTCAGCTTCGACCGCCGGCCGCGCGCTTCGCTGCACGGCGACGTAGTGCTCGAAGTGAAGGATCTGTGGGCGCGCGACGATCGCCTGCTGCCGGCCCTTCGCGATGCCAGTTTCACGGTCCGCTCCGGCGAGGTGGTGGGGATCGCGGGTGTGGCCGGCAATGGACAGACGGAGCTGGCGGAAGTGCTTTCGGGCCTGCGGCCGGCAAGCCATGGCGGGGCCTGGCTGAAGGGCCAGAATCTCACCGATCTCTCGCCCGCCGCGATCCGCCAGGCAGGCCTCGCCCATGTTCCAGGCGACCGCATGGTACGCGGGGTCGATCGCAACGCTTCGATAGCGGCCAACACCCTGATGGGCCGCCAGCATCGTGCACCATGGAGTCGTGGCGGCATGCTCAACTGGAATGCCATAAATCAAAACGCCGAAACGCTGATCAAGAGCTTCGATATTCGCGCGCGCGGACCGAGCGATGCGGTCAAGCGGCTTTCGGGCGGAAACATCCAGAAGGTCGTTCTGGCACGCGAATTCACCAATGGCGCCGATTTCCTGCTGATCGACCAGCCGACGCGCGGCGTCGACATCGGCGCCCAGGAGGCCATTCATGACGAGATCATGCGCCAGCGCGCCGCCGGCCGCGCGATCCTGCTGATTTCCGTGCAACTCGACGAACTGGCCGCCCTTGCCGACCGCATCCTGGTGATGTTCAACGGGCGGATCATGGGCGAGGTCTCTGGCGATGACGCCGACGAGGAGCGCATCGGCATGATGATGGCAGGCGTGGCCGCACCGGAATTCGCCGCGGAGACCGCATCATGAAAGACCATTTGCATGCCGTTTCCGGCCAGGTCATCGCCATCGGCGTGGCACTGCTGATGGGCGCGATCATCATCCTCATGGTCGGCGAAAGCCCGGTGCGTGTGTTCATGACACTGTTGCGCGGCGCCTTCGGCGATCAGGAGAAGATTGCCGGGACCTTGCTGCAGACGACGCCGATCCTGATCTGCGGTGTCGCTGCCTGCATCGGCTTGCGCGGCGGCATGTTCAACGTCGGCATCGAGGGCCAGCTGTTCCTCGGCGGCTTCGCCGCCGCCTGGGTCGGCTTTGCCATGCCCCTGCCCGCGGGCATCCACACGCTGGCAGCACTGGCGCTGGCGATCGTGGCAGGCGCGGCCTGGGTC
>NZ_RZPB01000397.1:0-5735 GCF_003998535.1 Mesorhizobium sp. M7A.F.Ca.AU.002.02.1.1
CGCCATGCAAGTGCAACCCATGGCGGCCGAGAAGCTGTCTCAGGCCGCGCCACAAGCCGACGCCGCGATCGCCATCGATGATGTGACCTTGCGTTTCGTCACGCCCGACGGGCACATGATGACGGCGATCCGCGATTTCACGATGACCGTGGCGCGCGGCGAGTTCGCCTGCGTCGTCGGGCCGACCGGCTGCGGCAAGTCGACGACGCTCAACCTGGTCACCGGCCTGTTGCGGCCGACGACCGGCAATGTCCGCGTCATGGGCACGCCGGTCACCGATATCAGCCGGGACATCGGCTTTGTCTTCCAGGCGGATGCGCTGTTTCCCTGGCGCAGTGTCATCGACAATGTCGCCGCCGGTCCACTTTATCGCGGCACGCCAAAGGCGCAGGCCTACGACCGCGCCCGCGACTGGATCGCCCGCGTCGGCCTCGGCCGCTTCGAGAAGCACTATCCGCACCAGCTTTCGGGCGGCATGCGCAAGCGCGTCGCGCTGGCGCAGACCTTCATCAACCAGCCCAAGATCCTTTTGATGGACGAGCCGTTCAGCGCGCTCGACATGCAGACGCGCACCGCCATGCAGGACGAATTGCTGGATCTGTGGTCGGAGCAGAAATCCTCGGTTGTCTTCGTCACCCACGACCTAGAGGAGGCGGTGGCGCTGGCCGACAAGGTCTATGTGCTCACCGCTGGGCCGGGCACGGTCAAGAGCGTCTACCGCATCGACCTGCCGCGCCCCCGCGTCATGGCCGACATCCGCTACGACCCGAACTTCGTCGAGATCGCCAAGGTGATCTGGAACGATCTGCGCGAGGAAGTGCAGCTCGGCCAGAGCCGGACCTTGCAGACCGGACATTGAAAGGAGAAACAGCATGACCGCAATCTCTCCGACCGCCAACCAGGCCGCCGTCCGCGATGCTTCCATCGCCGTTGCCGAAGCCCGGGCGAGGGCAAGGCTGCGCCGCCGCCACGCGCTTGTCATCTCCTTGCGCCTGGCGATCCTGGTCGTCTTCCTTGGCCTGTGGGAACTCGGCGCCGACTACAACATCATCGACCCGTTCTTCTTCGCCAGCCCTTCTGGCATCTGGCAGCAGATCTGGTCGTGGATCACCGAAGGCACCTCGCAAGGCCCACTCTGGCTGCAGATCTACGTGACGCTGGAGGAAACCTTCCTCGGCTTTGTCATCGGTGCCCTTGGCGGCATCGCCGCCGGCATCATCCTCGGCCGCAATCGGCTGTTGGCGGATGTCTTTTCGATCTACATCAAGATCGCCAATTCGGTGCCGCGCGTCGTGCTCGGCTCGGTGTTCATCATCGCGCTCGGCCTCGGCATGGCGTCCAAGGTGGCGCTTGCCGTGGTGATGGTGTTCTTCGTTGTTTTCGCCAACGCCTTCCAGGGTGTGCGCGAGGCCGACAGGGCAATGATCGCCAATGCCCAGATCCTTGGCGCCTCGCCGTTCCAGATCACCCGCACCGTCATCATTCCTTCGGCGATGAGCTGGATCCTCGCCAGCCTGCATGTCAGCTTCGGCTTCGCGCTGGTCGGCGCGGTGGTCGGCGAGTTCCTCGGCGCCAAGCAAGGCATGGGCCTGCTGATCTCGACCGCGCAGGGCGCCTTCAACGCCAATGGCGTGTTCGCCGCGATGATCATCCTGGCTGTCATGGCGCTGGTGGTGGAGTTCATCATCACCCGCTTCGAGAACTATGTCGTGAAGTGGCGGCCGGCGCCGTTCAACGAGCAGGGAACGTGATCGGTCAGACCAGGGGCAGCCTGACCGGTCAGGCCAGCGGCAGCCTGACCTCAACCAACAGACCGCCGGCCGCGCCATCCCCAAGGGTGACGCGGCCGCCGGCATTTTCGACGACCTCGCGTACAATGGCGAGTCCCAGCCCGCTGCCTTCCTCGGTCGAACCGGCAATACGGTAGAAGCGCTCGAAGACATGGTCTCGCTCGTCCGCCGGAATGCCAGGCCCGTCGTCGGCGACCGTCAGCACGGCTTCGCCGTCGATGGCCGCCAGCTTCACCGTGACACTGCCCTCAGCCCGGGAGTAGCGCAGTGCGTTGTCGACGAGGTTGACGATCATCTCGCGCAGCATGGTGCCGTCGCCGATGACCGGAACGGGGCCAGCCTCCTCGAGGCCGAGATCTATTTTGCGATCGATGGCCGTTGGCGCCAGGGTTTCCAGCACGTGCCGGGCGGCTTCCGCCAGGTCAATGCGGTCGGCGCGCGGCCGCCGGCTGCCTGGCTCGGCGCGTGACAGGGTCAAGAGCTGTTCGGCCAGCCGCGCCAGTTTGCCGGAACTCGCCTGCAGCGCCACCAGCGCCTCCTGGCGGGCATCGGCGGCACTTTCGCGAAGCGCATAGCTTGCCTGTGTCGACAGCAGCGCCAGGGGCGTGCGCAGCTGGTGCGCCGCATTGGCGATGAAGCGGCGTTGCGCCGCCATCTGCGCCCGCACGCGCTCCATGTAGGCGTTGAGGGCGTCGATCAGCGGGCGGATCTCGCTTTGCGCACCGGGCACTTCGACGGGGTCAAGGTCGCTGCGGTTTGGCGAGCGTACCGCATCGCGCAGCCGGATCAACGGCGCCAGGCCGCGACGCAAGCCGAGCAGCACGAACACGCCGGCAATCGCCACCAGCGCCAGTTGCTGGGCAAAGGCGCTGAACCAAAGCTGTTTGACCATGGCGTCATGGCCGGCAAGGGTGACGCCCACGGTGACTGATATTGGCGAGTCGTTGCCGGCGCCGATCACCGCATGGCCAAGGGTCAGGAGCCGCAGCTGGTGATCGCGGTAGGCGGCCTCGACACTGGCATGCTGCGGCGCTTCGGGCAGGTCGGGATATCCGGTCAGCAGCCGCCCGCCGGCTGTCTCGACGCGATAGTAGACGCTGTCGCGGTCGCCGGTGTCGAACATCTCGATCGCCGCCGGGGGCACCGTGGCATCGAGCACGCCGTCGACCATGGCGACCTGCTCGGCAATCGCCCGCGCCGATCCGACGAGCATCCGGTCGGTGACCAGGTCCGCGGTCGCCAGTGCGTTGCGCTGGCTGGTCCACAGGTTGATGGTCGCGAGCCCGGCAAGCGGCAGCACCACCCATGCCAGCAATTGCAGGCGGAGGCTGTTGATCCTCATGGCGCCAGGATCGTCACGGCGCCAAATCGTCTTGGCGCAACAGGTAGCCGAGGCCACGCAGTGTGGCGATCTGGACCCGCGACCCGTCGAGCTTCTTGCGCACGCGGTGCACGTAGATCTCGATGGCGCTGGGATCGGCGTCGGTCTCGAAATCGTAGATCGCGGCCGACAATGCCGCCTTGCTCACCGTGCGTCCGGCCTTGACCATCAATTGCTCAAGCACGGCATGCTCGCGCGGTGTCAGCGCCAGCGCCTCGCCGGCAAGCGAAAACAGCCGCGTGTTGGTGTCGAAGACGAGATCACCGCAGGCAACGACCGGCGCGGTGCGGTCATTGGCACGGCGCAATTGCGCGCGGATTCGTGCTTCGAGCTCTTCGATCTGGAAGGGCTTGGCCAGATAGTCGTCGGCGCCCTCATTGAGGCCCTTGACCCGGCCGTCGAGACTGGCGTTTGCGGTCAGCACGATCACCGGCACCCGGTTGCCGCGCGTCCGCAACATTCGCAGCACCTCCAGCCCGCTCATGCGCGGCAGCGCAAGGTCGAGGATGACAAGCGCGTGGTCACCGGCGGCGAGCGCGTGTTCGACATCCTCGCCATCATGGACGATGTCGACGACATAGTTCGCCTGACGCAGGGTCTTGCCCAGCCAATCCGCCAGCTCGCGATTGTCTTCTACAAGCAGCAACCGCATTTCTATCGCTGTCCTGGGGTGCAGGTCACCCGGATTTCCGCCACTTCTTCAACTGGCGCCGCCAAGTCGCGCCCGATTGATGATCGTGCACAAGCGATAATCTCGATCCAACCGCAAGGCAAATGTAGGAGATCCAGAAGTTCAGATGGTGCGCAATCGCTTCAAACCGAACCGTTCAGTTCGATTTCTGTTGACGCACTGTGTAGCAGATGGTGAACGCCGGCCTGGCGAGCGGTCGCGCCTGGTGATGGGCGTTATCGATTAACTGTCTGATTTCAAACAGTTAAATTATGACCGCCGAGACCCTGTGTCAAATTTCAAGGCCTGGATTCGAGCCGCGGGGGAACATCTTCGTGATTGGAATCCGCGGCAGCGCGAGCCCATCTCGGGGTGGTCCGAGCGACGCGAAATTCCTCCCAAGGGCACGCCACTAGACGGACATGACAAATACTGGAGTAATTAAAATGACCAAGATCGCTCTTACCGCCGCCGCCATCCTCGTTGCCACGGGCACTGCTTTTGCCGGCAGCGACAATTATGGCTCGGCCAACGCCAATCAGCCTGCCGTCGCTGTCGACCATTCGATCACCGCTTCGGTCTCCAAGTCGACGCAGACCGTCCAGGCCCCCGCTTCGCAGGGCGCTGACCGCAACCTCTTCGGCCGCTAATCGCGACTGCCGATATCGACCCAACATTGAACTCAGGAGTAACTAAAATGACCAAGATCGCACTCACCGCCGCCGCCATCCTCGTTGCCACGGGCACCGCTTTTGCCGGCAGCGACAACTACGGCTCTTACAATGCCAACCAGCCTGTTGCGAACCAGTCCGTGTCCGACATCGACACCACGCACACCGGCTCGATCCCGAAGTCCGTAAAGACGCAGGGTGATGCCAATGCCAACGTGCCGGCTCAGTCGGGTCAGGGCATCTGGGGTCGTTGATTTCTGAAGTCTGCGACCACAAAGAGCGGTGGGCCTTGCCCGCCGCTCTTGTTTTTTATGCATGAGCAGGATTTCGGCCGACGGCATCGGTGTCGGAGCGCCGATCGTAAATCGAACCAGCTGGTTCAATTTATGTTGACGAATCGTGAACGGATGGCGAGCGCTGGCTCGATGAACCGCCGCATCATGCGTCAGGCACCCTCCTTGTAAGCGTCTGAGATAAACTGATAAAACAGGGTGAGCTCAATCCCTTGGCCGACGTTCGAGGTCCCGATGCCGCGCGTGAGGGAACGTCTTCGTGATTGGAAGTCGGCGCACGAAAAACCCAGATCGAGGTTGTCCGAGCGACGCGAAATTTCCTCCCCAGGGGCACGCCACTAGACGGACAGAATCAGGAATACCGGAGTAAATAGAATGAACAGGATCGCTCTTGCCGCCGCCGCCATCCTCGTTGCCACTGGTGCCGCTTTTGCCGGCAGCGACAACTATGGTTCGGACAATGTCAATCAGCCGGCCGTCACCTCGCACGCGGTCAATGTCGACCACAGCTACACGGCTTCGACCCACAGGCAGGTCAAGCACCGCGACCTCACGCTGACGCCCGATTCGGTCCAGCCGGAATCCGGTCAGGGCAACTGGGGAAACTGACGGCTCAAGCGGATGTGCGGCGGGCTTGACCCGCCGCACCTGCCATGGACACTAGCCCAGGTCCTTCGGCCGCGGGCCCAGGTCCTTGGGCCGCAAGCAATGTGTCAGCCGGGCGGGGGACACGACGGACCAATCGCCTTTGAAGACCACCCGGGCGAGGGCTCCCGTCGGGAATTTTTCCTCAAGTCTTGCGATCGCCTTGGCGTCTGACCCCGGCCCGGCAAGCTGTCTGGCCAACTGCTCCAGGCCCGGATTGTGGCCAATTACCAGCAAGCTGCCGCTCGAAGCGTCGGTTTGACCAATCTGGCTCAGAATGTCCGC
>NZ_RZPB01000398.1:0-5716 GCF_003998535.1 Mesorhizobium sp. M7A.F.Ca.AU.002.02.1.1
CCTGCATATGGCGCGCCCGGCGGCCGGCCAGCAGGAAGCAGCCAAGGTGCTGCACAATCTGCTCGTCCGAGACGACGCGCCGGCACCGACCACCTTGCAGGACCCGCTGTCGATCCGCTGCATGCCATCGGTCCATGGCGCACTGATCGAGGCGATCGGCCAGGCGAGACAGGCTGTCGAGATCGAGCTCAACGCCGCCGCCGACAACCCGCTGGTGCTGGGCGATGATGAACTGGTACTGTCGACCGGCAATTTCCACACCGCCGCACTGGCGCTCGCCTTTGAGACGCTCGGCCTGGCGATCGCCCAATGTGCCGCGGCCAGTGCCGCGCGCTTCATTCAGCTCACCGGTTCGGGCCGCAATGGCCTGCCGAAATATCTGTCGCCGGTCGGCGGCGCCTCGGCCGGCTTCGTGCCGCTACAGAAGACAGTGACCTCGATCCTGGCCGCCATCCGCCACAAGGCCAATCCGGTGATGCTCGACTTTCTGGCCGTGTCGGAGGGCGTCGAGGATCACGCCACGCAGACACCTCTGGCGGTTGCGAAATGCGCAGGGATGATCGCGCTGTGGCGGCGGCTGATCGCCTTCGAATTGATGGCCGCGGCACAGGCCGTCGACCTGCGCGACGGCTTCACACTGGCGCCGCGCACGGCCGCACTTCACGCGGCGATACGCTCGCTCGTCCCCATGCTGAAAGAGGACCGGCCGCTCGGCATCGACGCCGAAGCGCTTTACGCCGCGCTCGCCGGCGGAAATTGGCCGGCCTGACGCGGCTTCTCAGAAGACGACGGTCTTGTGGCCGTTGAGCATGACGCGGGCTTCGAGATGCAGCTTGACGGCGCGCGCCAGTACCCGGCTTTCGATGTCGCGCCCGACGGCGACGAAATCCTCGGCGCTCATCGCATGGGTGACGCGTTCGGTCTCCTGATCGATGATCGGGCCCTCGTCGAGGTCGGAGGTGACGTAATGCGCCGTCGCACCGATCAGCTTGACGCCGCGGTCGAAAGCCTGGTGGTACGGCTTGGCGCCCTTGAAGCTCGGCAGGAACGAATGGTGGATGTTGATCGCCCGTCCGAACAGCCGGTCCGACAGACCTTTTGAAAAGACCTGCATGTAGCGCGCCAGGATGACCAGTTCGGCCCCTGTCCGCTGCACCAGGTCCAGCAGTTTCTGTTCCTGTTCGGCCTTGTTCTCCTTGGTGGTCGGCCAATGGTGGTAGGGAATGCCCTCCAGCTCGGCGAAGCGGCGGGCATCCTCGTGGTTGGAGACGACGGCTGCAACCTCCGCGTTCAGCCAGCCGACCCTGATCTGGTACAGCAGATGGAGAAGCGCGTGGTCGAACTTGGAGACCATGACGATGATCTTCGGGCGGCGTCCCTGATCGACCAGCGCGGTCTTCATGCCGAAGCGGTCGACGCTCGATTCCAGGGCCCGCTCCAGACTGTCCCCGGTCGAGCCTAACGGGCTGATGAAGGCGATCCGCATGAAAAAGCGATTGGTCTGCCGGTCCCAGAACTGGCTGCTTTCGGCGATGTTGGCGCCGTTCGCGGCAAGCTCCGCCGTGACGGCGGCGACGATCCCCGGCCGATCCTCGCAGGAAAGCGTGAGAATATGAACCGGCGCGGCCTCGCCCGTCGCATCATTGCCTTGAGATTTCACGCCCCGTCGACCCTCTTCATGAACAGGCTGAGTTCAGCCGGATCCATATGCACCACATGCTTGTCTTCGGGATAGGCGAGACTGTTCACGTCGGCAACATATTCCGAAAACGCGGCGATACGCTCGGCCTGCAAACGATCATATTCGGCGGCGAAATTGCGATAGACCTTGGAATGACGGGGCATGTGGCCACGGTTCTGGCCGAGAATGTCGTCGGCGAACAGATATTGCGCATCGCAACCGGTACCCGCTCCCATCGACAGCATGATCAGCGACGTCCGCTCCGAGATCGCCTTGGCCACCTCGACCGGCACCACCTCGATCTCGGCGCCGATGGCGCCGGCGGCCTCCAGTTGCTTCACCGCCGCGAAGATATCCATGGCGGTGTCGGCGGTCTTGCCGACCGCCTTGAAGCCGCCAGTCCAGGTCGCCCGTGACGGGATCAGCCCGACATGGCCGATCACCGGGATATTGTCATCGGCCATCCGCTTGATCGTGGCGTAGCCGGCGCTGCAATAGACCGCGTCGGCGCCGGCCTTGTAGAGCCGGAAGGCCCAGCGCACGAAATCGTCCGCCGTGCCGATCTCGTAGAAATTGTCGCCCGGCATGGTGAACAGGCTGGGCGCCGCGTCGCGGTACTCAGGGTTGAGCACCAATTCGGGCGGCACCGAGACGATGTCGACCCCTGCGCGCTCCGCGGCCTCGGCCTCGTCCATCGTCAGCACACGCAGCATGGTCAGCTGTCGCTTGCCCTTCATGGCGCGCAAATCCGCCACCGTCGGTCTTTTTCGGCTCATCAAAAGGGTTCCCTCAGTTGCATTCGGCGGCAGGTCAGCCGATCTGGATCATCACTTTGCCAGCCTCGACCTTCACTGGATAGGTGGCGAGATTGACGCATACCGGTGCGCCTCGAGCCACGCCCGTCTTGTAGTTGAAGCGGCCATTGTGCTTGGGGCATTCGATGATGTCGTCCATCACCAGCCCATCGGCCAGATGCGCCTTCTCATGCGTGCAGTATCCGTCGGTTGCGAAGTACTCGTCATCGGGACTGCGATAGATGGCGAAGGTACGGCCGCCATGATCGAAGCGGATGACATCCTCTTCCTCGACATCGTCGACGCCACACGCTTCAACCCAGTCGGCCATCTGCTTCTCCCCTATTCCGCCGCCGCCGGAACGGTCAGTGCATGGAATTCGTCCCGGTACGGCCGCGCCGTCGGCGGCAATTCACGTTTGAGGAAATAATCCTCGTACTGAAGCTGCTTCAGCAGCACCGGCCAGACCTCGCGATAGGCATGCCACATCGAAGGGTTCGGCTCGGGCAGATCGTGCTTGATCAATTCGTGCAGCCTCGGCAGCGCGTGATAGGGCACCATCGGGAACATGTGATGTTCGACATGATAGTTCATGTTCCAATAGATGAAGCGGCTGATCGGGTTCATGTAGACGGTGCGCGTGTTCAGCCGGTGGTCGGTGACATTGTCGGCCAGCCCGATATGCTGCAGCAGGCCGGTCAGCACCATGTGCCAGCTGCCGTAGAGGCGCGGCAGGCCGATCAGCACCAGCGGCAGGAACGACCACAGATGAAGCGCTAGCCCGATCGCCCCGACATAGATGGCGACATGCCAGCGCGCGGCTGTGACCACCTTGTGAAGCTCCATCTCGGGAATAAAGCTTTTCTCGTCCGGCGAGATGCTGCCGAACGCATTGCGCACCAGCGTCGGCAGCGAATAGCGGAAATCGAGAACACCGGTGAAGGCGAGTGCGGCGCGCAGCAGGTCCGGCGGACGCATCACCGCGATCTCGGCGTCGCGGCCGACGATGATCGTGTCGGTGTGGTGGCGGGCATGGCTCCAGCGCCAGGTCACCGGATTGCGCATCAGCATGAAGCTGGCGATCTGGTAGACGGCATCGTTCATCCAGCGTGTGCGGAAGGCGGTGCCGTGGCCGCACTCGTGCCAGCGCGAGTCGCTGGACGAGCCGTAGAGCACGCCATAGACGAGCAGGAACGGCACCACCCACCACGTGCCCCAGAACCAGGCGATCCCGGCGGCGGAACCCAATATGGCAACGATCCAGATGATCGTGTCGCGGATCGCCGGGCCGTCCGAGCGCTGCATCAGCTCTTTCATCGCCTTGCGCGGCACATCGGTGTGATACCACTCGGCCGAGGCCAGCCCGGTCTCGATCGCGATGCGCGTGCTTTCCCCGACCAGGCTGTAGTCGCGCTTTTTCTCCATCACATCGACCTCCGATTTCCGGCCCGCCAGCCGGAGCATTCGTTTCGCCTCATGCCCTGTCCGCCAATCCCGGAAAATTACCCGACGGTACAGGATAATCCTGTTGCGGCTGCCTGGCGATCGACGCGATCTTTGCTTCGGCCTCGGCGATCGCGCCGGCGCCGTCGAGCACCCGGAACACTGCGTCGTAAGAACGGCTTTCACTATGCTCCAGCCAGATCATCTCGCCCCGCTCGCGCGCCGCGAGATTGCCGAGCACATGATGCGTCGAGGGTTCGATGCCCAGCGCATACTGCCCCGCCTGAAAATTCTGCCATTGATATGCGCAAGGCAGCTGGTCCTTGCGCGTCACCACTTCGAAGCCGAGCCCGAGCTGATCGTTGACCACTGCCACCGGCACCTCGCCATTGGCGTCCGCCGCCATCTCGTGCTGCCAGACCTGCTCGCTGAAACCCGATTGCGGCGCCGGCATCGTGCGGTAACCCACCTTCTGCGCCTGGTAGCGCTCGCCGGCATGGCCAGCCCAGACGACGTCGCGGATCGGCGCCAGATAGCGCGAACCCTCGTCGAGCAAGGGATGGCTGACATTGACGTGGTAAAAATACATGTGCGGCGTGCGGTTGAAACCGTGGTTGACGACGCGATCCGACAGCCGGATCTCGTTGCCGCCGACATCGGCCTCGATACGCCGGATCAGATGCAGATCCTCGCCGAACACTGCCGATTGCTGCACGGTGCCTTCGGCCCACAGCACGCAGCGGTCGCCGTCCCAGGTCTCGCCATAACCGGTCAGCCGCGCCGGAATGGTGCCGACGCGGCCATGCAGCGAATGGATCACGGTCTTCCTGCCCGGGTAGTTGTAGCTATCGGCCGGCACTTCTTCCCGGCCCAATATGTGGTCGAGGCCGCAGGTGACAAGCAGCCCTGAAAACGAACGCGCCCAGGCGAGCCCCCCTTCCCCCTCATAATCGTGCAGACCGGGGTTGCGAAAGCCGCTCGGCGAATGCCAGCCGATCGCCTGGCCCTTGAAGTCGCAATCGGCGATGTCGAGCGCCCGGTCGACCAGCGCCGTGAAACGCAGCCCCGTGCCGGTGCGGAACTCCAGCATGCGGATGCCGCGTTCCACGCCGTCGCCAAGCGTCATCAGCCGCACGCCGGCAAATTGCGACAGCATGCCCGAACGTTCCGACACCTGCCGGCGCGAAAGCGTCTTGCCGTAGAGTTCTACCATGTGACGGCCAACTTCTTCACTTCGCTCTCGTCTCTTTCAGCAGGGCCGACATATCGGCGCCGGTGATGATGCTTTCCACGGTCAGAAGATCGGTATCGGCAACCGTCTGCTCGGCGACGATCTCGCCGCGGCGCATGACGATGATGCGGTCGGCGACCTGGAACACGTGATGGATGTTGTGGGTGATCAAGAGCACGGAATGACCGGCGTCACGCACCTCCTTGACGAAGCGCAGCACGCCATGGGTTTCCTCGACACCGAGATTGTTGGTCGGTTCGTCGAGGATGATGACCTTGGCGGCGAACTGCATGGCGCGAGAAATCGCGATCGACTGCCGCTCGCCACCCGATAGCGTCGAGACCAGCGCATCGGCGTCGAGTTTTTTCGAGATGCCGACGCGCTTCAACAGCGCCGACGCCGCGTCTCGCAATTTGGCGAAATCGAGCGGCGCGAACACGCCCAGCCATTTCAGCTTGACCGGCTCGCGCCCAAGGAAAAGATTGCGCGCGATGCTGAGATCCGGCGCAAGAGACGTATCCTGGTGGATGGGCTCGATGCCGAGGTCCATCGCGTCGCGTGTCGAAC
>NZ_RZPB01000399.1:0-4024 GCF_003998535.1 Mesorhizobium sp. M7A.F.Ca.AU.002.02.1.1
CGGGCGGCAGATGGTTCATCACCAATTTTCGTCAACCGAAGCTGGAATGCGAATGAATTGCCACAGCGTGCCGGCTGCCTGTGACGGAGAGTGCGCATGCGCATCCTGCTGATCGAGGACGAGCCGGAAATGGCCTCGGTGCTGAAGACCGCGCTCGAGCGCCAGGACATCATCGTCGACCATGCCGCGACACTGGCGGATGCCGAAGCCGTGGCGCGGCTCGGCCACCATGACGCGGTGGTGCTGGACCGCCGGCTGCCGGATGGCGATGGCCTCAGCCTGATCCCGCGCCTGCGGGCCTTGCATCTGGACGTGCCGGTGATCGCGTTGACGGCGCTCAGCGGGCTCGACGATCGCGTGGCGGGGCTCGACGCCGGCGCCGACGACTACATGGTCAAGCCGTTCGCCACGGTGGAACTGGTCGCCAGGCTCAATGCCTTGCACCGGCGTTCGTTCACCACGCGTGCCAATCAGGTGATGGTCGGCCGCCTCACCTATGATTTCCGCCATCGCGAGGCGCTTGTCGAGGACCAGGCGCTGGAACTGCCGCGGCGCGAGCGGCTGGTGCTCGAAACGCTCATCCGCAGGCCGGGGCGGACGATCATGCGCGGGGCGCTGGAAGAAGCCGTCTATGCTCTCGACGACGAGATCGGCTCCAATGCATTGGATGCGCACATTTCGCGGCTGCGTCGCAAGCTCGACGACGTCGCTGCCGGCATCGAGATCAGGGCGATCCGCAACCTCGGTTATCTCTTGCGGGCCGCCTCGTGAAGAAGTCGCGCACGCGATCGCTGCAATGGGTGCTGGTGCGGCGGATGATCCTGTTGCAGGCGGCGACGCTTCTTGTCTTCATCGTGCTGTGCGCGGCCGCGCTGTGGATCGCCGATCCACGGCTTCTTGTCGACAACGAGGCTGCCGTCGCCACCCTCAAGGATGCCGTCGATCGTGACGGCAACGGCAGATTGATCGTCCATGAGACCGATGGATTGCGTTCGTTTCGTAAGGGGTTCCCCAATGTCTGGTACATCATCCGCGACAACAACGGCCAGAGCATCCGCTTCGGCAGCATACCCGACGTCTACACCAGGAATTTTGGCGATCTGCTGGGCCAGGCCGATCACGCCACCATCGGATTTTCCGAAGATGATTTGAGGCCGGAGGCCTACCTCGAAAAAGTTTCGACCAAGGCTGGCACGGTTCAGATCATTGCCGCGACGCGATCGTCGCGGGAAGAGACCGACGGCCTCGAAGTCACCATTTCGGCCACCATCGACGTCGCCAAGAACCCGGACGGCAGCAGGAACTGGGAGAAGGCGCTTCCCGCTCTCGCGGCCATCATCGTCATCCTGCTGCTGCCGATCGTCCTCGTCATGGGAGCCACGACCCTGGTGACGACGCCAGCCGTCGTGCGCCGGTCGTTTGCCGGCCTCGTCGACACCGTCCAGCAGGCCGCGCGCATCGACATCGGCACCCGTGCGATGCAGCTGCCGGTCAAGAATGTGCCGCAGGAGATCGCGCCGCTGGTGCATGCCTTCAACCAGACGCTGGCGCGCCTCGCCCAGGGCTATGACCGGCACAACCGCTTCCTCACCGACGCGGCGCACGAACTGCGCACGCCGATCGCCATCCTGCGCACGCGCGCCGAATTGCTGAAGCAGGAACCGCAAAGCGCGCGCCTGCTGCATGACATCGAGCGCCTGTCGCATCTTGCGCAACAGCTGCTCGACCACCAGCTGCTCGACCGCCCGGCGGACCAGCGCCAGATCATAGACCTCTGCGATCTTGTCGGCCGGGTCGCCGCCGACTTCGCCCCGCTCGCCATCGAAGCAGGCTACGATCTTGCCTTCGAGCCGCCAGCCAACAAGGTCCATGTCGAGATCAACGTGCTGCAGATCGAGCGGGCGCTGGCAAATCTCGTGCGCAATGCCATCGATCATGGCGGCGGTTCCGGCACGATCACCATAGCGATCGATGAAAACGGCGGCGTCGAAATCCGCGACGAAGGCCCAGGCATTCCAGCCGATGAGCACGAGAACGTTTTCGAGCCCTTCTACCGACTGCGGCCGCAATCGCGCGGCGCGGGCCTGGGATTGAACCTTGCCCGGCAGATCGCACTGCTGCACGATGGCTCCATCCGGATATTGGCCGGCTCCTGGCAAGGCGCCCGCATCCGCATGGAGTTGCCGGTTCGGGCGGTGGCCGCGTGCGGCAGAAATGATGGCCGGCCCACGGTTGCGGCCGATCCCGCTGGCTTATCTGTTTTCTAACCAATTGCCGCTATTCCCAATCGGATAGCGGGAGCAAGGCTTTGGTGGAGACGGAGAGAAACACCGCGCGACGCGGCGTCATGCTGTCGGTGGTCATCCCATGCTACAACGAGCTGGATGGCGTGGCCGAACTGCATCGGCGGGTAACGGCCGCATGCCTTGGGCAAGGCCCTTCCTACGAGATCGTCCTTGTCGTCGATGGCGCGACCGACGGTACGCGCGAGGCCATTCTGCAGCTGGCCGAAAAGGACGACCATATCGTCGCCATCGACCTTGCCCGCAATTACGGCCACCAGATCGCGTTGAGCGCCGGGCTCGAATTCTGTCGCGGCCAGCGCATTCTCATTCTCGATGCCGACCTGCAGGATCCGCCTGAACTGCTCGGCGCGATGATGACGAAGATGAACGAAGGCTTCGATGTGGTTTACGGCCAGAGGCTGACGCGCGATGGCGAAAGCTGGTTCAAGCTCGCCTCCGCATCCATGTTCTATCGCTTGCTGCGCCGGATGGTCGACGTCGACATAGCCCCGAATACCGGTGATTTCCGACTGATGAACCGTCGCGCGCTCGACCATCTGAACGCGATGCCAGAACGTTACAGGTTCATTCGCGGCATGGTGAGCTGGATCGGGCTGAGACAGGTGGCTTTCCCCTATGAGCGGCACCGCCGCTTTGCCGGCACCACCCACTATCCGCTGAAGAAAATGCTTCTTCTGGCGGTCGACGCCATGACCAGCTTCTCCATCGTGCCCTTGCGGTTCGCCTCGCTGCTCGGAATGATGTTCGGGCTTCTGGGGCTGGTCGTGCTCGGCTACACGCTGCTCGAATGGTCGGTCGGAAACGTGTTGCCCGGCTGGACCAGCCTCGCCGCGATCGTGCTGATCCTCGGCAGCGTCCAGCTTATGGTGCTTGGAATCTTCGGCGAGTATCTCGGGCGCATGTACATGGAGACAAAGCGGCGGCCGCTCTACTTCGTCAACGAGATCGTTTCGCGCAGCCAGGCGGTGGAGGACGGCGAATTGCCGGTCCATCGCCTGCAGGAGATGGCAAAGAGGGCCGCACGTGCTTGAGGCGGAATTCGACCAGTTTGCGCGGGAATATCAGGAGCAGCATGCCGCAAGCATAAGGCTGAGCGGCGAAAACCCGGATTTCTTCGCCAGGTACAAGATCGACGACGTCGCCGCGACGCTGCGGCGGGCCGGTGTCAAACCGCGACGAATACTGGATTTCGGCGCCGGCGTCGGCAATTAGCTCGGCCATATGCGCAACGCGTTTCCCGACGCGGAGATCACCTTGCTCGATCCTTCGCGGGAATCGCTCGACATCGCCAGCAAGCGCTTTCCCGGCCAGGCCGCCTTCACGCATTTCGACGGCAAGACAATTCCCTTTGCCGACGGCAGCTTCGACCTGGCCTTCGCGGCCTGCGTCTTCCACCATATCCCCGAGAACCTGCAGATCGGACTGTTCGCCGAGATCGGCAGGGTGCTGGCCTATGGCGGCAGCTTCTTCGTCTTCGAACACAATCCTTGGAACCCGCTGACCACGCACGCGGTGAGGAACTGTGCCTTCGACGAAAACGCGGTTTTGATAAATTCGCGCGAGATGCGCGGGCGCATGGCCGAGGCGGGCCTTGCCAATACGAGGATCGTCTACCGGATTTTCTTTCCTCGGATGCTTGCGAGACTGAGGCCGTTCGAGCGCTTCCTCACCAAGGTACCTGTCGGAGCCCAATATTTTGCGCATGTGGTCAAGCCTGC
>NZ_RZPB01000399.1:4034-5713 GCF_003998535.1 Mesorhizobium sp. M7A.F.Ca.AU.002.02.1.1
TCTGGCCGGGTTTGCGCGGGGTCTGGGCGACATCCTTGCCAACGCCACGGGCTATGCCGCCGGCCTTGTCCTCGGCTTCTTCCTCAACCGCCAATGGACCTTCAGCAGAGCCGATGGCTTCAAGCCCGGGACCGCGCTGCGCTATGGGGGTGTCTTTCTGGTCGCCTACAGCATCAATCTGGCCGTCGTAATCGCCGCCCGTTCAGCAGGCATCGTCGAAAACCCGCTGGTCCACCTCGCGGGAATCTGCGTCTATTCGGTTGTTTTCTATCTTGGCTCGGCTCGCTTCGTGTTTGTGGGGCGTGGGGACGACAGCACCGACCGCACAGTTCGGGTGGCCGACAAGCCTCGGCGGCAGCCCGCCAATCCAACACCTTGAACACCCAACTGTCACCGGAACCGATTAGAGGCGGCGCAGCATGAACGACGCTCAGGCCAGTGCGGCGGCCGCGACATACAACGAGCGGAGCAGGCTGATCTTCTGCCTGCTCGCGGCCTTGGCGATGGCGGGTGCGTTGGGTGCCCAGGCAGGCGCCACCCTGCAGGATCCCGACAGCTGGTGGCAAGTGAAGGTCGGTCTGGATTTCCTGACTAACCGGACATTTCCGACCGTCGATCCCTATTCCTACACGTTTGCCGGCCAGCCCTGGATTGCCAAGGCATGGCTGGGGCAGGTCCTGCTGGCTCTTGCCTACCGGGCGGGCGGCTGGAACGGGGTCGTCAACGCGATCATCGCCTCGATCTCCCTGACGGTTTTCCTGATGGGGTGGTTTCTCAGCGCATGGCTGAAGCCGATCCTGGCGATTACACTGGCGTTCGCCGCGGTGTTCCTGATCAACCCGATCTTCACGGCGCGTCCGCATGTCTTCACCTTCCCGATCATCGTCATCTGGACAGCGGTCCTCTTCGGTGCGGCAAGGGAAGAACGGGCGCCGCCCTGGTGGCTGCTTGTGCTGGTCGTATTATGGGCGAACCTGCACGCCACCTTCACCTTGAGCTTCGTCATCGCGGCTTTCGCCGGTCTCGATCTGCTGGCGCGCACGGGCCTGTCGAAACCGTCCCTGCTGGCGAAGTGGATCGCGTTCGGCCTGCTTTGCCCGCTGGTGAGCCTGATCCACCCCTACGGCGTCCAGGCCATCCTCGCGACGCTCGCCGTGGCCTACGGCAATGAGGCGGTGTCGCTGATCATGGAATGGAAACCGTTCAGTCAGCCGGACAGTCCTGTCCAGGAAGCGGCGATGCTGCTGGCGCTTTTCGGGCTTCTGGTGTCCCGGTTGCGAATTGGCTGGGCCAAGGCGTTGTTCGTCGTCTTCACCCTGCATGTCTATCTCGCCCATGTGCGCTTCATGTATCTGTTCTTCCTGCTGATTCCGCTGGTGATGGCGGCCGAGGTCGCACAGCAATATCACTCGCTTTCAGCCACCGCATGGCTGGCCGAAAAGCGCGACGGGCTGGAGAGATTCTTAGCCAGACGGTTCTACGCCATCTGCGGCACGGCAGCCGTTCTGCTGATCGGCGGGATCGCCGTGCTCGGCAGCGCCTATCAGGTCGCGCCGAGCCCGAAGACATCGGCCAGCGGGGCGCTGGCCTTCGCGCAAAGCCATCATCTGTCCGGCAATGTGTTGAATTCCTACAATTTCGGCGGCACGCTGATTTTCCATGGGTTCAAGACCTATATC
>NZ_RZPB01000039.1:0-17890 GCF_003998535.1 Mesorhizobium sp. M7A.F.Ca.AU.002.02.1.1
CGTTGCTGCTGTCAACGCAGCGCTCGAAGGCCTCGTGCGGGCGCTGGCGGTCGAGTTGGCGCCGATCCGCGTCAATGCCGTGTCACCCGGCTGGGTCGACACCACGATCTGGGCGCAAGTGGCCGGCGACAGGAAGGACGAGACGTTAGCCGCGATGGCCAAGCGGCTGCCGGTCGGGCGGATTGGCCAACCCGATGATATCGCCGACGCCATCGCCTTCCTGATCGGCAATGGCTTTACCACGGGAACGACGCTGCATGTCGAGGGCGGCCACCGCCTGATCTGAACCGCCGCTGCTTCCGTCAGGAGTTGTTTGCAAACAAGGCCTTGGAGCGGTTCGACGATTCAAGTCCTGAACCAGCCTTGGCGGGCTGCAGGGCCGGCACCAGCGTGTCGCGCGCGGCAGTGAGCAATTGCTTAAGCGCCGGCAGCTGGACGCGCCGGCGGCGCCAGATCATCACCAGCGGCGCCGTCCGCATCTGGCCGGGCCATCGCATTTCGACGATGTCGCCGCGTGCGAGCGCATCCGGGACGGCCAGGCGTGGAACGAGGGCGAGCCCCGCGCCGGCCGCCACCAGCCGCGCAATGGCGCCGATGCTGCCGACCTCGTTGGCAAGTCTGGGTGCGGCAGCGCCCGCCTCGGCAAAGGCCGTGTCGAACATGTGTCGGTAGATACATCCGGGCTCCGTTGCCACGAACTGCAGTTCGCCAAGCGCGGCAAGGTCGCCTGGCACGCTGCCCTGCCCCGGAGCCGCGACCAGCACCAGCGGTTCGGCTGCTATCGTGCGCCTGGCGAAGTGTTTATCCGACGCGCCCTTCGCGAAATCACGGCGGTCGAAGCAGAACGCGACATCGATGTCGCCATCCTCCAATTGGCGCAGCAGCGCGCCGCTGCCCGCCACCTTCATCCGCACGGTGATGTCGGGATGGCCGGCCTGGAACCCGGGCAGCCAAGGCGCCAGCCTGGCCGACGCGATCGTCTCCAGCGCGCCGATGGTCAGGTGCCCGCTTGTCGAACCTGCCGCTGCCTGCACGGCCGCGCGCGCCTCGCCGTCGAGCCGCAACAAATCCTCGGCGATCGGCTGCAGCGCTAGGCCTGCCGGCGTCAGCTCGAGACCGGACTTCGCGCGCGTGAACA
The DNA here is from genome assembly GCF_003998535.1 of Mesorhizobium sp. M7A.F.Ca.AU.002.02.1.1. Classification (NCBI taxonomy): domain Bacteria; kingdom Pseudomonadati; phylum Pseudomonadota; class Alphaproteobacteria; order Hyphomicrobiales; family Phyllobacteriaceae; genus Mesorhizobium; species Mesorhizobium sp. M7A.F.Ca.AU.002.02.1.1. The sequence continues at coordinate 1,139 of NZ_RZPB01000039.1, forward strand.
GGGCAGCGCCAAGCTCGGCCTCGAGCGCCAGGATCTGGTCGCTGACGCTCGATTGCGCGAGGTGGACCACTTCTGCGGCGCGCGTGATGTTGCGGCTCCGCGCCACCGCAAGGAAGGTTTTGAGCAGTCTTGGATGCATCGTGTGGCTGACGCGCTATTGCAGCTGCGGTTTCTTCAGAAAACTGCCGCGGTCGGCGGACTTGACGCGCAGCCAGGTTTCGCGGCCGTCGCGCAGCACCCGCATCGGAATCTCGGCACCGGCCGAGCCGCTCTCCCACAGCTTGCGATAGAAATCGGCGAGTCCATCGACCGCGCCGTCGCGGATGTCCGAGATGATGTCGCCCTGGCGCAGGCCAGCCTTGGCCGCCGGACCGCCTTCGGTCACGCTCATCACCACCACTCTGCCATCGCTTTCGGCCGACAGGGCGCCGAGCCATGGACGCGGCGGCTTGGCCACCTGGCCGCGCGTCAGGAGATCGTCGAGTATGGGCGGCAACAGATCGATCGGCACCACCATGTTGATATCGGCGACCTCGCCATTGCGGCTCATCTGCAGGCGCAGCGAACCGATGCCGAGCAGCGAGCCATCGGCGCCGAACAGCCCGGCACCGCCCCAGGACGGGTGCGCCGGCGCAATGAAGATCGCCTCGTCGAGCAGATACTCCCAATAGCCGGCGAATTCCTGCTTGGTGACGATCCTGGCCTGCACCGACTGGCCGATGCCGTCGGCCAGCACCACGGCGTCGCCGATCCTGGCCTTGCCGGCATCGCCCAGCGCCACCGCCGGCAGGCCGAGCGGCGCCAGCGCCTGCACCAGGCCGAAGCCCGATTCCTGGTCATAGGCCAGCGCGTGCGCGGGGATGACGCGGCCGTCATGGCTGGTCAGCCAGACCTCTTCCGCTTCGGTGATGAGATAGCCGATGGTCAGCACCAGCCCGTCATTGCGAATGACGACGCCGCTGCCTTCCCTGAGCGTGCCGAGCGCCCCGGCCGTAAAGGCATCTTCGGGAACAGTGGCCCGCACGGCCACGACCGAGCGCAGATTGGGATTGATGGTCATGCTTTTGTCCTGGGTGGGCTTTGGCGACATCTTCTATAGGTATGCCACGCAGGAGAAGGCGCAAGGGTAAGGAAGAGCCCAATTGCCGATGTTGGCACTGCGGGCATCGATAATAGTTCAACGCAAGTTGAACTTACACATCCGCAGCCCTAGTTAATGGCGACCTGCCATCCTTCCCCGACACGAGGCCACGAAATGACCGACTACACACCGCCGAAAGTATGGACCTGGAACAAGCCGAGCGGCGGAGCCTTTGCCAGCATCAACCGGCCGATCGCCGGGCCGACGCATGACAAGGAACTGCCTGTCGGCAAGCATCCGTTGCAGCTCTATTCGCTGGCGACGCCGAACGGCGTCAAGGTCACCGTCATGCTGGAAGAGCTTCTGGCGCGCGGCCACAAGGGTGCCGAATACGATGCCTGGCTGATCCGGATCAACGATGGCGACCAGTTCGGCAGCGGCTTCGTCGAGGTCAATCCAAACTCCAAGATTCCGGCCCTGATGGACCACAGTGGCACCACACCGGTGCGCATCTTCGAATCCGGCTCGATCCTGGTCTATCTCGCCGAAAAGTTTGGCGAATTCCTTCCGACCGAACAGCCGGCCCGCGCCGAGGTGCTGTCCTGGCTGTTCTGGCAGATGGGCTCGGCGCCGTATCTGGGCGGCGGCTTCGGCCACTTCTACGCCTATGCGCCGGAAAAGTTCGAATATGCCATCGATCGCTTCTCGATGGAGGTGAAGCGTCAGATGGACGTGCTCGACCGCCGGTTGGCCGAGACTGAATATCTCGGCGGCAAGGACTATTCCATCGCCGACATGGCGGTGTGGCCCTGGTATGGCGGGCTGGCACTCGGCCGCATGTACAATGATTCCGGCGAGTTCCTGTCGGTGCACGAGTACAAGCATGTGCAGCGTTGGGCGAAGGCCATCGACGCCCGCCCGGCGGTCAAGCGCGGGCGCATGGTCAACCGCGCCTTCGGTGAGCCTGCCATGCAACTGCATGAACGCCACGACGCCAGCGATTTCGAGACCAAGACGCAGGATAGACTGGCCGCCGAATAGGCCATCGCGGGTCGCGGCAAAGGAAACCCGCCCCGACGCGACGTCGGGGCGGGTTTTTCCCAAGGTCCAGTACTGCGGAATCCCTAGTGCAGCACTTCAACAATCTGGCGGGTCTCCGGATCGACGAGGACCGTCTGGTCGTTGATCACCGCGACGCGGTATTTGACGTCGGGCACCTCACGCAGTTCGACCGTATCCGGCACCGACGAGCCGAGCTTGAGCTCGACGCCCAGAAGGTTCACCGAGGCAAGCGGTTCTCTCTTGATGTATTCGCGAACGACTGTCTCCTGCTCCGGCTGGACGACGACGACGTTTTCCGCCAGCGCCGCACCAATCCCGCCCATCAGGACGACGGCGGTCGCCGCGCTCGTAAGATAAAGTCTCATGGCCATCTCCTAGTGATAACTGAATTCCGCCCTCCATAAAAACTCCACCGCTGCCATGCGGTTCCATCGTAACTTCAGAATTGAAGATATTACGATTGCAGCCTGGATATTGATTGGTTGCTGATCAAACATTCGGCAGACAGCATTCAAGAGTTTGAAAACTTGCACAGATATGTACGGATATTTAAAGGGAAAAAATTCAATCTGAGCACCAGTGCGCCAAATCGGCCGCGCATCCGCCTCTTCATCTGGACGATTTGAAAGGCTCCAGCACGAAAAGGGCTCGCCCCGCCGGGAGCAGAGCGAGCCATAACGGCACCGATGGAGGCGGCAACCTCATCGGCACTGCCAGAGAACGCGAAGCATCAGCACTTGTTCCCAACCTGTCGGCCTGAGCACAATGCGGAGCGGTCGCGCATGCATCCTGTTCCCATGATAACGCTGGCCGAAATCTCCAGCAGGGATATGCTCAGAAGCCGTCTCAGCGACCAAACACCTTGCCGTCGGTCGTGATCGCGCTGGTGGCGACGTTCCCCGAGCGCCCCGGCGCACGCGCTCGAGTGGACGGCCTGGTATGGAAACGCCATTCCTGATCGGTCCCGGTCACCCGGTCTCAAAGCTGGACACCGTCGCGATGCAATGGCGGAAAGGCGTCTACCGGATCCTGGCTCGGCACGATGTCATGTGCGCGCCTGAAGATCAGCCTCACGACGAGCACGAAGTAGCCGACCTGCAGGACAAGCAGCGTCGCTATCGTCCAGGCAAATGCCTCCCAGAAGGAGCCGGTGGTCATATAGGTCCAGACCGCGACGATGACGGCCGTGGCTGACATTCCTACCAGAAACTGTCCAAAATACATGGTTTCCAAAACCGTCGAAACCGCGCCGGTTCCAACCAGTCCCTGCCTCATTTCATTTCCCGCGGACAACATTTCATTATTTTAGCAACTTCGCAAGTAAGGGGTCAGTCGCCGCAATGCGTTCTCCATTTGCACGGCAACTTGGCAACTGTGCGGGCCGCGGCCGCGGTGCTGGCGGGCTGGGCTGACACGCCAGCCGTCGACAATCCAGAAGCACGCCGGTCTTTGCACTTCGGGTCCGGAACAAACGCCGGCACGCCGAGTTTCGCCTCCAGTTCTTCAACGATTGGAGGCCAGCATGGCACCTCGCAACAAACCAAGCGCCGACATCGAAGATGACGCACCGAGGGCGGATGGGCCGACCATCGAGCAGCAGGATTGGGATGCAATCAAGGGCGGCGAGATCCTGCCAGAGTCCGCGCCGGAAAACGGCGACATGCGTTACGGCGTCGAAAAAGACGGCGATCTGCCGGACGAGGACGACGATAACGCGTACCAGGACAGCGACGACGCCCTCCCCGATGATGAGGAAGAAGCCGCAATCACGCACGATCAGACCCGAGAGGGCGGATTCGACGAGACGTGAGCTATTCGTCGCCCGAGACATGACTGCCTGTTGTTGAACTTGCCAAAGCCACATTTTCCATGCCCGGTTCGCGGGCGATTTTGCTTGGCCAGCTAAGTTTTCCGCCCAGGCAATATATCAGGTTTACCTAAAGTAACGGAACATCCAAGGGACATTATCGGAACTGAACAAGGCCCCTTGGACCTTTGCGCTCGGCAGATAAGACCTTGGTCCTACAGGAAAAAGCAAAAGCCCAAAGTGACCGATTGAGTCTTCCAACGAGGGAACATCGGGCCTCGCTTGTCGTTTGTCGCAGAACTCGGCACCGCCGGGTGTCTGGAGAACGCCGCGATGGCCCACCGATCCACCATCATCAAGACAGGCTATGGCCCAGGAACGGCGATTGCCGTGCTCATGGTTGGATTGACGGCGGTGGGCATCGTGTTCCTCATTCTCGGCAGTTCGCTTTACTTCAGCGAGCAGCCTACGGATCAACGTGTCTTGTCTTCGCCGCCGGCTCGATCGATACACACGGCCCGATAACCGAGCGGCAAACTGAACGAGCAACTGCTGGACGATAGCGACGAGCAGGCCGGCGTATGGTGAAGATAGAGGGTTCGCCAGGCGCCGAAGCGGCTTGCGAACCCTCTCAGCGCAGGAAGGGACGTTGCTGCGCCGATCGACGACATGTCAGCCAAGGACTATTCCCATCACCAGAAAGGTAACGGCTGTCGCGAAAATCGGTGCGAGCAACCAGCGCGCTTGGCCAACACTTTTGTCCATCTGTTTCTCCGAATTCCGGGAGACAAACAGCCGTGAACAGAGAGCCGTTCCCGTCGGTAAGACCAATGCGCTCTCGGGCCAGACTTAAGTCGCAGACAGCATCCGACCGAAGCCCAATCTGAGGAACATTTTCAGTTGGCTCAAGTTCAGTTGCCGTCAGCGTTGGACGATCTTGTCATGCTGACTCGCAAGGAGAAACAGTATGAAAATGCACCTAACGGGCGCCGCAGCGGCGCTGTTGCTGTTGGCCGGAGTGGGCGCCGTTGCCGCTCAGGACGTTGTCATCCAGCCTGAACAGGACACGGTCATCCGCGAGTATGTGAAGAAGCAGCCCCTCGCTTCGGTCAAGATTCCCGGCGTGGAACTGAATGTTGGTAGCGCGTTGCCGGATACGGTCGAGCTTCATGAGATCCCCGACGTCAAATACCGCTACGTAGTGGTCGACAACCGCACCGTCCTGGTGGATCCGGGCACCCGCAAGATCGTCAAGGTCTACGACTGAACTTGGAATTGTCCCAAACCCGCCGCCAGCCATGGCGGCGGGTTGCCCATGTCAGTTTCCAATCAGGACGAGTGAAGATGATAAGCAAAGCTGTGACATCCCCTGCTTTGGGCGTTCGCCTGGCCGATCTCCAGGCCCGGATGCGCGATGCGCGGGTGACGGATGCCGAAATGAAAACCTTTCAAAAGGTCGCGGCCATCATGGAAGATCGTCACGGCCGGATCGATGGCGACGACCTGATTGCGGTGTCGTTCCTCGCCGATCCGGTGCAGCACCGGCAAACGCCTTGAACGACATTTCCAATAACCAGCAGGCTTTTTGACTCCCGGACCGGGAAAGCGCGCCGAAAGTCTCAGCCGAATCCGCCCTTTTGCTCCGGCCTATTCCGCTTTCGCGGAAGTTTCGAGCGGCACGCAATGTGCAATGTTGCTAATGCGGCGGTACGAGCCGCCCTGGTTGACGCGGGCGCCCGAGCCATCCCAACAATGCGCCCCCCCCGTCCGCGTCGACCACGGCAGGCGCCCGGCGCTGTCTTCCCTCGCGAAGTCCTCAAGCCGGCCTGCCTGATAATGCGGCCTGCGGCGACGTTCGGGCTTCAGCCGCCGACAAGCGCCTTTGTGGTCACCAGATTGACGCCGGCCTCGGCGAATTCGCCATTGTGCCTGACGATGACCTGCTCGGCACTCTCGCTGGCATTGTCCAGCGTGCTGTGCGCATCGGACACCACGGTCACGCCGAGCCCTCTGGCGATCGCGCCCTTGACCGTCGCGGCCACGCAAAAATCGGTCTGCGCGCCCAGGAGCACGACAGCACCCGCACCCTGCCCGGCAACCCAGTCGCCGAAGGCGGGATTGCTGAAAGCATCGCGCACGGATTTGGCAAAGGTCGGCTCGTCCGCAGCTTGGCCAAGTGCGGGCCAAACCGGCCAGCCCGGCTGATCCGGTGCCAACGGATCGCCTTCGGGTCCATCATGCCTGACAAATGCGACCTTGCGCCCGCCGCCCCGCGCCCAGTCGATCACCGCTTTGGTGCGCTCGACTATGCCTGGCGCATCATGGATCGGCGGTTCGTGCACGCCGTCGAACATACCGGTCTGGAGATCGATGACGATGAGCGGCGCGTTGTCTGGGAGGCTGGATGCTGGCATGGGCTTTACATAGCACGGCGGACAAGGTGATCAAGATTTGCTCATTCCGACGCGCCGGCAAACAGCACGACGCCGTCACCGCCGTCGGGCGGCCAGTCGCGGGTGGTGCGATCATTGCCGCCGGTCAGCACCGCGGCGGACGCCCGCATAGATCGGGCCGGTCTTGCTGTCGAACAGCGCGATCTGGTGGCCGGTGTCCATGCCCCATAGCCGGGCCGTGCCGTCGAGCGAGCCGGAGGCCAGGCGCTGGCCGCCAGCCGATAGCGCCAGGAGGGCCGCCGTCGGCGCCCGGCTTGGTTGACACATGTCGCGCATCTGCCATGCTCGCCGAGAGTTCAGGAGAGAACACCATGAAGAAGACTTACGCGAAGCCGACCTTCGTCAAGAAGGGCAAGCTTTCCGCCGTCACGGCAAACGCCCCGAGCAGCGTCACGCTTTAATCCGGCGCATCTCTGGCGGATCGCGCCGGCGCTGGAGAGCAAACTCCAGGTGCAATTGGTTTTGGGATGGCCCGAAGCAAAGAATAGGGACCCTGGCCCCTGGTCGCGCATTGTTGGGTTTATTGTTTGTTGCTTTCAGCTCGCATGGTTGACAGATGGCCGCAGTATGGCATCATCAGGCTGGGATTTTAGGAGAGTCTGAAAATGAAGAAGATTTATGTGAAGCCGTCGTTCTTGAAAAAGGGCCGTCTGTCGGCGGTCACAGCGTCGAACGGCGCCTCGATTATCATTGTGCCGGGCTGATCGTAAACGTAACCTGATTGAAGCGGGGCGAAATTCGCTCCGCTTTGGCATGCTCAAATCTCAGCGTGTCAGGACCAAATCGTCCACGACCATTTGCCAATAGTGCTTCGTCGACAGGCGAACACGCGTTACAGCTTTGAGCATCGGGGCATAGTGCAACGGCGTCAGCGCCGACAGCGTGATCTGATCGCTTGCAATCAGCTGCTCGCCAAGCCAGCTTTCGATCAGCGCCACCTCCCCTTCCGACGCCAGCCAGGCGGCGCTCAGCATGACCGAGTGAAAGCCGAACGGCCGTTCGCAGCTGAATTCGGCAGGCAGCCCGCTGCTGGTGTAGAGCACATGGTCACCGGAGACGTTGCCATTGACATAGCCCTGGCTGTCCTTGGTGTAGTCGCGCGCCATCGCATTCAGGTTGCGCCACGCCAATCCGGCATGACCGGCCGGAATTTTCCTGAAGGTGCGCGACGTCACATCGTCGAAACCGATCGTTTCGAGAGCGGCATCAGTGGCAATGCCGGCGCGTTGCGCGGACAGCAGGCCGAGATCCGCCGAGTAGGGCGACAGCGTCAGCCGCCGCTCCAAGCCTTCGCCACTGATGCTGACCGTGTCGGCTTCTTCAGCCAGGTCGAAGCTGAAGACGGCACCCGGCGCCAGTGTCCGCGCCTCCAGGACGTGCCCGTCCCCCGACACGGAGAGGGTCGCGGGTCCATCGCCGGCAACGCGCCCGCTGACGCGGCGCGGCGGCGCCAGACCGACCGGCAGCAGCATCTCCTGTGATACCATCCCGGCCGGCGAACCCGGCAGCGGCAGGAAGTGTCGGGACTGAATGTCGTTTTCGCTTTTCGCCTGCCAGCCGGGCGGCACCGAAACCACAAAGCGCCAGTTGCCCGGCTTGCGGATCACGGCCTTTCTGCTTTTCACCGACATGGGGAAATTGGCAAAGCCGGCATTGTTGGTGCGCGCGGACGCGGCGAGCTTGCCGGCTTCGTCATACAGCCGCACCATGATCCCGGCCATCGGCCGGTCTCCGGCGCCGTATTTGCCGTCGCGATCGACATCGAAATAGACGAAGGACGAGTAATTGAGCATGCCCCCGCGGCCGCTCCAGTCGGTGCGGACGGCATAGTCGGCAGCCGGATTGGTCTGCCGCCGTCCCTTGCGGCGGCTGCGCTTCCGCCACAGCCGCCAGGACACGACAGCTGCCGCAAGCACCACAAGGGCGGCGAACAGTATCTCGACAGCGCCCAAGTCAGGCATGGAGCCTCCTTTCACAGATCTCGTGGAGGATTGCGTTCATGGGCGATCCGGCTGCGTTGGAATACTTTGCCGACAGGTTATTGCATGTCGGCCAAAAGCGAACCCGGGTTTGGGACAGCGACATGCATCAAGACAAAAGACTTAAAGCGCGTTGCATGGATCCGTTCAAGCGCGACGCATGAAAGCAGTCGCCTTACTTCAATTCCACCCACACCGGCGCATGGTCGCTGGCACCGTCCTCGCCGCGCACGTCGCGGTCGATGCCGGCGGCGGTCAGGCGGCGTGCCAGTTTCTTCGACAGCAGGATGTGATCGAGCCGGAGGCCCGCATCGCGCGGCCAGCGGTTGCGGCGATAGTCCCAGAATGTGTAAAGCGTTTCCTTCGGATGCTTCTTGCGCAGGGCATCAAGCCAACCCTGGTCGAGCAGGCGCCGGAACGACGCCCGGCTTTCCGGCTGCACCAGCGCGTTGTCGTCATAGGAGCGGGTGGCGTAGATATCGCGCGGCTCGGGCACGATGTTGTAGTCGCCGGCCAGCACCACCGGCAGGCCGGTGTCGAGCAACTGTTCGGCATGCGCCTCCAGCCGCGCGTGCCAGGCGAGCTTGTAGGCGAATTTCGGGCCGGGCTGGGGATTGCCGTTCGGCGCATAGAGGCAAGCGACGACAATGCCATTCACCGCCGCCTCGATGTAGCGGCTCTGCCTGTCGGCTTCGTCGCCGGGCAAGGCATCGCGGGTCAACACGGGCTCGGCACTCCGCGCCAGGATGGCAACGCCGTTCCAGGTCGGCTCGCCCTTCCACACCGCGCCATAGCCGGCCGCCGCCAATGCCGAGCGCGGAAACTGCATGTCGCGTGCCTTCAACTCCTGCAGGCACACGACATCGGGCTTTGCCACAGCCAGCCATGTCAGCAGGTTTTCAAGCCGGCTGTTGATGTTGTTGATGTTGAAGGAGGCGATCTTCATCGCTTCAGGAAGCGATCCGACCCGACCACGCCTTGACCGTCTCGGCCAGCGTCTTCAGATGATCGGCGGTCGAAAACCCCGAAACACTCTTGCGAGGCTTGAGATCGTGGTCGCCGTCCTCCAGCCAGATCACCTCGACGCGATCGGAAAGGTCATAAGTCGCAACCTCGTCCCTGGTGCCGAACTCGTCGCGGGTGCCCTGGAAGATCAGCGTCGGTGTCTTGAGATCGGCGAGGTGTTTGGTCCGCAATTGATCGGGCTTGGCCGGCGGATGGAAGGGATAGCCGAGGCACAGCAGGCCTGAAATCTCGCCCTTGGCAAACATCTCGTCGGCGACCATCGAGGCGACGCGCCCGCCCATCGACTTGCCGCCGATGACGAGCGGGCCGGTCACGCCCTTCGCCCTGAGGTCGGCTATCGCCTTGATATATTCCGGGTTGACCGTCTCGGCCCGCGGCGGCGGCTTGCGGTGGCCGTAGCGGCGGGCAGCCATATAGTGGAACTCGAAGCGCGCGACCTGGAAGCCGGCCGCGGCCAGCGCCTTGGCGGTGGCGGTCATCGAGGGGGAATCCATCGCCGCGCCCGCGCCATGGGCGAGCAGGATGGTGACCGGGGCACTGTCGGGACCGTCGAAGAGAAAGGTGGTCATGGTCTGATGTCCTGCGCGACGGCGACGCTGCCACTCTTCCCCCTCGTGAGGGAGATGCCCGGCAGAGCAGAGGGGGGCGTGAAGAAATGCCAGCCTTCAGTCAAGCTTGCGTGCGGGAAAACGCTCCGAAATTGGCCGATCTGTTGGCGGGACAGCGCCCCCCTCTGCCCTGCCGGGCATCTCCCCCACAAGGGGGGAGATCGGCTGTCATCGCTAATCATCCCTCACCCCGCCGTACGCGCCAACTGCAGATCCACGAACTGCACGCCCTTGGCCGCCATCCGCGACCACTCGGACTCCGCATCGAGTTCGAGATAGCGCACCCACAGCCGCCGCGCCTCCGGCAGATCGCCGGCGTCGAATTCGAGCCGGGCGAGGTTGAACACCGGATCGGCATAGTTTTTGTCGAGCGCGATCGCTTTCTGCAGGTGCCTTCGCGCCGAGGCCTCGCGGCCCTGCTCGCTCATCAGCCCAGCGAGGTTGAACCAGGCCTCGACGAAGGCCGGATCGAGTTTTATCGCATTGATATAATCGTGCGCGGCGTCCGCCGCGTGGCCGCCGGCGCGCAGGCAGTTGGCGCGGTTGAAGGCGGCAATCGCATCGCTCGGATCGATGGCGAGACAGCGCTGGTAGAGTGCGGCTGCCCTATCATGGTCGCCACCCTCCTCCGCCGCTTCGGCCTCGGCAAACAACTCTTCCAGTGTGTCGTCGCCTGCCGAACCGGCGCTGCCCAAATCGAACAGAAGCTGTCCGTCGAGTTCGCTCTGGCCGCCTTCGAGGTAGATCGCATCGGCGCGCCCATGCTGCGAGCCGACATTGAGCGACTTGGCGGTCAGCGACGCCACCGGGCCGGAGCGGTGGACGGAGCGCGCGATCGCCCCCCATGTCGCGCCGCCGGCGACGAGCCCTGCATATTTGCGCGCCAGGATCAGGTCGCGGAAGGAATAGGGTTCTGCGTCATGCTCGAACGCATCGAACAGTGACAACAAATCGAGCTCGGCGCCGGATAGCCGCGATTGCTCGATCAGCGATTGCCGCGACAGCGAAGACGCCTCCGGTGCCTTCATCAGCCCGAGAAGGCGCAGGAATCCGTTCTCGCTGAGGAGCTTGTGCCCGGCCGCGCGCTCGGCGGCGACACGGCGCTCGATCTCGGCATCGCCGTTCCTGGAGAGCCCGGCCTTAGCGAGCAGCGTGCGGCCGCACACGACATGCGTGGTGCGCCTGGTGACGCCGCGCCGCAGCTGGCCGTGCTGACGTTCGACTTCACGCGCGGCCAGTCTGAGCGGAAACGCCGCCAGCGCGCCTATGGTGCCGAAAACAGCGCCGGCCGGTGCCGTCATTTCTTGCTCTTGCCGACCGCCTTCAGCAGATTGGCCTTCAGCGGATTTTCAGCAGCACCACCCGCTGCCGCTTTCTTTGCGGCTGGCTTGGCAACCTCGTCGGCCTTGCTCTTCGACTTGGCTGGCGGCTTCGATTGCGACAGGCTGGCCTTCAGCGCATCCATCAGGTTGATGACATTGCCGCGCTCCGGTGCCGCCGCAATAATCGGCTTGTGGCCTTTCAGCTTCTCGCGGATCATCGTCATGAGTGCCGCCTCGTAGCGGTCCTCATAATTCTTCGGATCGAAGGTGGTTTCCTTCTGCTTGATCAGCGCTTCGGCGAGCTGCAGCATTTCGGGGTCGGGCTTGCCAGCTGGAATATTGCCAAAATATTCAGCCGTCCCGCGCACTTCGTTCGGGTTCCTCAAGGTGCACACGAACATGCCGTTCTCGCGCGCGCCGATCGTCACCACGCGCTCGCGGCTCGACAGCACAAGGCGGGCGATGGCGAGCTTGCCGGATTTGCGCATCGCTTCGCGCAACACGGCGAAGGTTTCCTCCGCCATCGCGCCGTCGGGCGCCATGTAGTAGGGCGCGTCCTGGTAGATGACGTCGACCTCGTCCTCGTCGACGAAGGCCTCGATGTTCATCGTGTGATTGGATTCGATGCGCACCGCGTCGAGGTCTGCATCATCGATGATGATGTACTGCTTGTCCTCGTATTCGTACCCCTTGACCAGATCAGCACGCTCGACGAGCCCTAGTTCGGGGTCGACCGGCTTCATGTTGATGCGGTTATGGGTCTTCTTGTGCAGCTGGTTGAACGAGATGCGCTCGCTGGCGCTGGTGGCGGGATACAACCGCACCGGACAGCTCACGAGGCTGAGTTTGAGGTAACCTTTCCAACTTGCCCTAGGCGCCATGAAACACTCCTACGCGGTCATGCACTGACAAAGACCTGCAGCGCTTTCGTCCGAGGACGATTGAGGCTGAGCAAATCCTACACCGACCGCACACAATACCGGCAAATCCCTGACGAAATCTTCCGCCATGCATTTGAGGTCGTGGACAGAGAATAATTCAAATTGTTGGAAGCGTCGATGGACTGGAATTTAAAACGCTGGCGGGACAGCGCCCCCCTCTGTCCTGCCGGACATCTCCCCCTCAAGGGGGGAGATCAACAGCTTCGGCGTCTCGCCCACTTCAGCAGCGTTGCAGATTAGCGGAAGCCCGGGTAGTGGCCAATCTCCCCCCTTTGAGGGGGAGATGTCCGGCAGGACAGAGGGGGGCGCCACGGATCGCGGTGGTCCTTGTTCTGCAACTACTTACTTCGTCTTCTGCAACTACTTCGTCGCCCCCGAGACCACCGGCAGATCCCGCGCAAACTTATCAATCTCCGCCCACGGATCGCCCGACGTCGCCAACAGCCCCGGCAGCGACGAATAATTCAGATCCTGCGGCGCATCGATGGATTCGAGGTCGCTCCAGCTGACCGGCGTCGAGGCCGGCAGATTGGTGCGGGCGCGCAAGGAGTAAGGTGCTGCGGAGGTGTGGCCGCGCGCATTGCGGTGGTAGTCGATGAAGATGCGCTTCTTGCGGTTGTCCTTGCCCATGGTGGTGGTGAAAGTATCAGGCGCCGTTGTCGCCAGATGCGTGGCGATCGCGCTGGTTGCCTGGTGCAGTTTCTTCCAGTTCTGCTTGCCTGTCACAGGTACCGTGATGTGGATGCCGCTGCCGCCGGAGGTCTTGGCGAACGGCACCAGCCCCAGGCGCCCCAATTCGTCCTTGATGTGCACGGCGGCCTCGACCACCTCGCGCCAGGCGATCCCTTCTCCCGGATCGAGGTCGAGGACGATCTGGTCGGGTCTGTCGAGGCTGGCGCGGTGGGTGCCCCAGGTGTGGAACTCGACGACGCCGAACTGCGCCAGCGCCAGATACCCTTTCGCGCCTTCGACCGAGAGATAGGATTTGGTTTCGCCCTCGGAATTTGTCGCCTCGAATGTCACCACCGAGGGCGGCATGCCGGTGAAGGCGTGGCGCTGGAAGAAGCAATCCTTCGGCAGGCCGGTCGGGCAGCGCACCAGCGACACCGGCCGGCCGAGAATGTGCGGCAGCATGAAATCGCCGACCAGCGCGTAATAGACGGCGATGTCGAGCTTGGTCGGGCCGGTCTTGCCGAACAGCCGGCGCGTCGGGTTGGTCACCCAGATGGTGGCAAGGTCAGCCTCGGCGATCAGCCGCTTGCGTGTCGAGGATACCGGCGTCGACAGGCCGACATCCCTCAAACCGCGGAAGACGCCGTGGCGCAGTGCGTTGTCCGCTGTGCGGTTGGCGTAGTGGATGCGCGCCGACAGCAGCGGCCGCACCCAGTTCATCTCGCGCATGATCTCGCGCGGAACGCCCTCGGGCGCGCTGGCGCCTTCCCGCAGCGGCTCCAGCCTGGCGAGCAATTCACCGGCTGTGGCGGCATCGAAACCGGTGCCGACCTTGCCGCGATAATGCAATTCACCGCCCTCGAACTCTGCCATTCCGAGCGCCGCCAGCCCTTCGGCCGCATCGGAGATGGTGAAGCCGGCGATGACGAAGTCGTCCGACAGCAGCGCCTTGGTCTTGGTCCAGCTTTTGCTTCGGCCGCTCTGATAGATGGCCGTGGCGCGCTTGGAGACGACACCCTCCAGCCCCAGTTCCGACGCCTGGTCGTAGAGCCCCTGCCCCGAGCCCTCGACATGGTCGGAGAACTGGATGGCGGAATTGGCGCCGAGGCCCGACAGCATCTGCGCGAGCAGCGCCTTGCGCCGGACCAGCGGCGCCTTGGTCAGGTCCCAGCCGTCGAGATGGAGAAGATCGAAGGCGTAGAAATGGAGCTTGCTGCCGGCGCCCTCGGCCAGCGCATCCTGCAGCAGCGCGAAACGGCTGATGCCCCGGGCGTCGAGCACCACGATCTCGCCATCGATGATGGCGTCGCAGCACGGCAGTTTGGCGAACGCATGCGGCAGGTCGCCATAACGCTTCGTCCAGTCGATGCCGCCACGGGTGATCAGCTTGACCGCGCCCTCAGTGAGATGCGCCATGGTGCGGTAGCCGTCGAATTTGATCTCGTGCAGCCAGACTTGTTTGGTGTCTTCGCCATCGGGCGGTTTTGGCACCTGCGTCGCCAGCTGCGGCTCGATACGGGCAAGCATGGGGGCCTTGAAGGCGCCCGGCAGCGTGCCGGGCTTCAGCGATCCCTGTCTGGGCGCGGGTTTGGCGGCGGGCTTTGCCGGCGCCGCCAGCTCCTCGATGCGCAATCCGGATTTGACGCTCTCCGGCCGGGCCGTGAGGATGTCAAGCGCAGTGTCGGCCGCGAGGTCGCGCTCTTTGAACAGCAGCCAGTTCTTCTTGTTTTCGTCCTCGCCGGGTTTCGGCTTCAGCCGGGTCAGCATCCAGCCGCCATTGAGCTTGGCGCCGGCCAGCCGGAACTTGAAGGCGCCGGTGCGCAAGCTCTTTTCGACATCGTCCATCGGCGCCCAGCTGCCGGTGTCCCAGACGATCATCGGCCCGCCGCCATACTCGCCTTCGGGAATGACACCCTCGAAGTCGATATATTCGAGCGGATGATCCTCGGTCTCGACCGCCAGCCTTTTGTCGGCCGGATTGAGCGAAGGCCCGCGCGGCACCGCCCAGCTCTTCAAGACATCGCCGACCTGCAGTCGCAGATCATAATGGTCTGCGGTGGCGTGGTGCTTGTGCACGACGAAGCGGTTGCCGTCGCTGCTGACGAGCCCGCCAACCGGTTCCGGCGTCTTGGCGAATTCGCGTTTGGCGCGATAGGCTTTGAGCTTTGGTGGAGTTGTCATCGCAAAGATCGAAGCACGGCGGCCAGGAACAAGCCAGTCACGCTCTCAATCGTCAGCGGCCGGCGTCAACTCGAGCTCCGCCGGCGACAGCCCTTGCTGCAACTGGCTCAGCCGGAATTCGTCGACCCAATAGGCCTCGCCATCGACCAGAACCCGGGCTTGGTAGGTGCCCTCCGAAAAACGCTGCTCGGTGATGTAGACCTTGTGACGATCGAGCGCTTTGCGCACCGCGGCGCGTTTGGAATTCTGACCTGTGACGGGACTGAACATGACACTGCCCTCGGTCGCCCTGACACGCAACGCGGCCGCTGTCGGCGGCCTTGCGACTGGCT
The DNA here is from genome assembly GCF_003998535.1 of Mesorhizobium sp. M7A.F.Ca.AU.002.02.1.1. Classification (NCBI taxonomy): domain Bacteria; kingdom Pseudomonadati; phylum Pseudomonadota; class Alphaproteobacteria; order Hyphomicrobiales; family Phyllobacteriaceae; genus Mesorhizobium; species Mesorhizobium sp. M7A.F.Ca.AU.002.02.1.1. Next base: position 16,603 of record NZ_RZPB01000039.1, read on the forward strand.
CCAAGGATGCCGGAGACGAGGTGTCCTGTCAATTTCGTGGCAGTGCAGGTTGCAGTCCGGTTAAATTTTGCAGTCTTTTGAAGATGCTCGGGTCTCGGCCTGAATCACGATGTGAAGCGCGCGAAGACGAAGCCGCGCGTGATCGTGCCTGTTGCCGCCAGCCTACGAAGCGGCCGGCATACCCGAATGAGTGGATTTTCGGACTTCCCCGATGAGATCGAGTGTCGCTGCCGCGACCTCGGCAACCTGAAGCCGCTGCACACAATAGACCCCACCGGGGTTGTTTTCTTTACAAACACCTGGAGCGATGCATGGACAGGGCATGACCGGCTGGAGCGTCCGGTTCGGGACACCGAACGGGCCCCATTGCTCAGGCGACGTCAGGCCGTACAACCCCACCGCTGGAGTTCCGACAGATGCCGCGATGTGCATCGGGCCGCTCTCATTGCCTAGAAAGATTGATGCTTCGGCCAACAATGCCGTCAGGACTTCAAGCGAGGCCTTTCCGACGACACTGGCGACCGGCGACGCCGCCACTTCAAGGATCCTTTGCGCGGCAAGCCCCTCATCCGGCCCACCAACGAGCAGAGATCGCAACCCGGTTCTGGCGTATACCTCGTCGATGACCGCAGCAAAATGTTGCGGCGGCCAACAACGCCCTTCGAACCTGGCGCCGGCATGCACGGCCACATATGACTTCTTTGCCAAAGCGTTTTCCGCAAGAATCCTGGCACACTCTTCCTGGGCGGTCCCGTTCGGCTGCAGCCGAGGCGTTGGGTCCTGACAATCCAACCCAAGCGCGTGGAGTGGAGACAGGTTCCTGTAGAGATAATGGGGGCCGCCCTGTCCGAAAGTCGCGGCGAGAACGTTTGCAAGCTGGATTTCCCAGAACTTCATCGGATGCTCGGAAGGATCGAAGCCGACGCGAAGTGGAGCGCCGATCAAACGATGCATTATCCGCGAGGTTTTTGAATCGGTAAGGTCGATGCTAAGATCGAATTTTCGACGCCGCAGATCAGAGATGACGCCACGATAGTCGCTCAAACGCTTGAGCAGAGTCCTTCCTCTGCCGCGGGATTCAAAGCCAACGGCAACATCGGCGATCCCTTGCGCGACGATGAACTGCTTGAGTCCCGGCGCACAAAGCATGGTTACCGATGCTTGTGGATAAGAAAGACGCAGGTTGCGAACCAAAGCAGATGTCAGAACGACATCTCCAATGTACTTCGTTTGAATAATGAGGATGGAACGAATCCCATCTCCTAAACTTGCATGCATCGAGGTGATC
>NZ_RZPB01000003.1:0-37482 GCF_003998535.1 Mesorhizobium sp. M7A.F.Ca.AU.002.02.1.1
GCGGTGGCGTTGGCTTCCAGGGCCGGTCCGATCTCCGCGATCTTCCTGAGCAAGTCGCGATAGTCGGTGGTCGTCCCCCACGAGCTGTGCTTGATGGGTTTGTTCATCGTGTTCTCCTCCTCCTTTTCAAATGCGATCAGCCGGCGAAGAAATCGCCGATCTTCCTGAGCGTTTCGGGTTTCTCCTGCATGACGAAATGGCCGGCGTCCTCGACGAGGATCAGGCGTGCGTCGGGCAGCGCCTCGACGAAGAGCGGAGCCTGTCCCGCCGGCAGCATACGGTCCCTGGTGCCCCAGACGACCAGTGTCGGATTGGCGATGCGCGCCAGAAAGCGCCGCAGGTTCGGATGACCCATGCCGAACGGCGCCAGCAGCCGGCCGAGCGTCTCGCCTTCGCGGGCGCGATCGGCGCCGAAGGCCTCGGCAAAGGCGGCGTCGGAACCATCCGGGAAGTAGCGCAGCGCCACCGAGACGTCTTGCGCCAGATAGGCCGGCAACTCCTGCGGCGCGACCGCGCCGAGATCAGTGGCCGGATATGCGGGGTCGTTGAGCCCTGCCGGCGCGATCAGCACCACCTTGTCGAAACGCTCGCGCGCAAGGCCAGCGAGTTCGGTCGCCATCCAGCCGCCCATGGAAAAGCCGATGAGATGAGGCTTCTCCGGCAGACGGAGAACATCGAGCAGATTCAGATAGTGTAAAACCATGTCGGACATCGTAGCGACATGCGGCGCCGGGCCAGAAAAGCCGAAGCCCGGATGGCTCGGGCAGAGCACGCGGAAACGGTCCGCGAGGCCCTCGGCAAAGTCGAAGCCTTCAAGCGTCGAGGCGCCGTGCAGGAACAGCACGGGCTTGCCTCTACCGATGGCCATCACCACCGTTTTCGTGCCATCGATATCGTATTCGAGCGTTTCGAATTGAACGGCCATTTTTCACTCTCCTCAAACAAGGTCCGGCTGGATCAGCACTTTGCATTGCGTGGTGCGGCGGCGAAGGCTCTCGAATATCTGCGGAACCGGCGAGAGGTCGATCCGGTCGGTGACCAGAGTTTGCGGTGCGAAAGGTCCGCCTCGAAGCGCATCGAGGGCGACGCCGAATTCGTTGCGCTGATGGAAGAAGACCGAAAACAGCAGGTTCACTTCCTTCGTCAGCGCAACGAACGGGTCCCACTGGTCTCCACCAATGCAGAGGCCGACCCCGACCACCGTGCCCTGCAGCCGGACCGCCTCGACCGCCGCGCCGATGAGGCCACGCTTGCCAACGCATTCGAAGACGATGTCGGGCGCTCCGCCGCAGAGATCGGTGAGGTTCTCGCTCAGCTTTTCGCCGGAAAGCGCGAAGCCGGTCGCGCCGAGAGCAAGCGCACGCTCGCGCTGATGGCCGTGGATGTCGGCCACCACGACACGCGATGCCCCCATGCGCCGCGCCCAGAAGGCGACGAGCAGTCCGATCGGCCCGGCACCCAGTATGGCGACCCGATCCCCCGGCTTCATGCCCGAACGGACGATGCAATGCAGGGCGACCGACAGTGGCTCGGCCAACGCACCATCCTCGAGTGCTACATCGTCGGACAGGATGTGACATTGGCGTGCGGCCACGGTCGCGTATTGCGCATAGCCGCCGCCGATCAGCTCCATCTCGTGACAGCGCGCCGGATCGCCGCGCTCGCAGGCCTCGCAGTGTCCGCAACCGCGCATCGGCACGACAGCGACCCGGTCACCGATCCGAAGGCCCTTTGCCTCCGATCCGACCGCGACGATGTCACCGGAGAATTCATGGCCGAGCACAAAGCCTGCCTCGATGCCGAAAGGCACCGGATCCTCGGTGATGTGCAGATCGCTGCCGCAGATGCCGCAAGCGGCGACACGCAAGACGACCTCGTCCGGGGCTGGCGTCGGGTCCGGCACCGTGCCGATCCGCAGTGGGACGCCGACCTTATCGAAGATGGCGGCTTTCATGAAATCCTCCTCGTCAGCGGTTCGGGGTCGACGAGCTTGCGTCGGATCGGGAACCATGGTGCATCCCACCGCTTCGAGATCAGGCCCCAGATGCCCGTCCGGGCGTAGAGCGCCACCAGAAGCGTCATCAGGCCGAGGACGACGAAATAGGTTGCGCCATATTCGCCGAACCAGCGGTCCGCGATGAAGAAGATCAGCGATCCGATCAGAACGCCCTCGATGGACCCGATCCCGCCGACCATGACGATGAAGATCGCGACGTTCGCCCACATCGGATCAAAGGCCGAACCCGGGGTGATGCGCAGCTGCGCCATGAAATAGATCGCGCCCGCGAGGCCGCAGCCGACCGCTGACGCGACATAGATCAGGAAGCGTAGCTTCACGACATTCACGCCCTGGCTGGCAGCCGCAACCGGATTGTCGCGTATGGCGATCAGCGCAAGGCCGAAGCGCGAGCGAAGCAGCCAATAGCTGCCGCCCAGCGTGACGAGCAGCATCCCCGCGCAGAGCAGCGACATAGCGACATTCCGCTCGAAGGCCGAATAGTCCTTCATCACGCGAAGCGACATGCCCGCGCCGGAATTGACGAGCGGCAGGTTCGAGGCGGTCAGCCGGAAGACCTCGGCCACCACCCATGTGCCGATCGAAAAATAGGGGCCATCCAGGCGATGCAGCAGCAGGTAGATCGGCACGGCCAGCGCGGCCGGCACCAGGAGCGACAGGAAGACCGCCACAAACGGATTGATGCCGTAGGTCTGCGCCAGCACGAAAAGCGCATAGCCGGCGGCGCCCATGAAGGCGTGCTGGCCTACGGAGACGAGGCCGGCATAGCCGGCGAGCAGGTTCCACATCTGCGCGACGGCGATATAGCAGCACAGCACCAGAACCGACCGGATCGTGCCGGTCGAAGCCCACCACGGCATGACAGCGACAGCGATCATGGCCAGCACCGCCAGCGTCATCGCGATGCGACCGGACCGGGTCTGGCGCTGGACCACGACCTCGGGCACCTCGGTTGTTGCCACATAGGGAATCGCACTCATGACAATGCCTTTCCGAACAGGCCCTGTGGGCGGGTCGCCAGCACGACCAGGAAGACGATATGTCCGGCAAGCACGCCGAAGCCCGGATCGATGCGGAAGCCGATGGCCTGCGAGATGCCGAGCACCATCGAGCCGACGAAGGCGCCCCATACCGTCCCCATGCCGCCGATGATCACCGCTTCGAACGCGTAGATCAGCTGGGCAGGTCCGTCGGCCGGAGCAACAGTCGACCGCAGCGCCTGGAAGACGGCTGCAAAACCGAGAATGCCGACCGCCGCCGCTGTCGCCATCGCATAGACGGCGCGCGGGTTGATGCCGGTCATCGCCGCCGCCTCGACATCGGCCGACGCGGCGCGGAGCGCGCGACCGAAGCGCGTGCGCTTCAGCGTCAGGTCGAGGCCTCCTGTCAGGCCCGTGGCAACGGCCAGCACGATCAGCGGCAGGAGACCGACATAGATGCCGCCGATCTCGATGGACTGGCTCTCGATCCCATGGCCGGGCAGCGATCGGCTGTTCGCGGACCATATCTGGAGCATCAGGTTCTGCAGCGCGATCGACAGTCCGAAGGTCGCGATCAGCGAGGGCAGCGGATCGCTGCCCACCACGCGGTTCAGCACGGCCTTCTGCAGCACCCAGCCCATCAGCACCGCGAGCGGCACCAGCACGATCAGCACCGGCAGCGGTCCCAGACCCCAAGCCGTGGCGATCGAGATGCCGATCAGCGACAAAAGGATCACCAGATCGCCATGGCTGATGTTGACGATCCGCATGACGCCGAACATCAGCGCCATGCCGAGTGCATACTGGGCATACATGCCGCCCAGCAGGACCCCCTGCACCAAGGCGTCAAACCACTCCATGGCCCGCTCCAAAATAGGCTTTGCCGATCTGCTCGCGCGTGATTTCGGCGGACCTGCCGGTCAGGGTCACGCGGCCCTCCAGCATGCAGTAGAGGCGGTCCGTGGCGGTCCGGGCGAGGCCGACATCCTGCTCGACCACGATCATCGCCGTGCCGGTGGCGCGGATTTCGGGCAAGGCGGCATAGATTTCGCGGATCACCTTGGGCGCGAGACCAAGGCTGATCTCATCGCAGAGCAGCACGCGCGGCTGGCAGAGCAGCGCGCGGCCGATCGCCACCATCTGCTGCTGCCCGCCCGAGAGGCTTTGCACCTGGGTGCGAGCCTTCTCCTTGAGGATCGGGAACAGCTGGTGCAGACGCGGCAGCGTCCATCCGCCCTTGGCGCCCATGCGCGCGGCCTGGTCGATGGCGACGCGCAGATTGTCCTCGACCGACATGCCGGTGAAGAGGCGGCGGCCCTCCGGCACGATGGCGACGCCCTTCTGCACCATGCGGTCGGTGGCGGTGCCGCCGACCGGCTCACCGTGCAGCAGCACCATCTCGCGCCCGACCGGAAGCAGGCCCATGATCGAACGCAGGAGGGTGGATTTTCCGGCCCCGTTGGCGCCGATCAAGGCCACGGCCTCACCCTGGTGCAGCTCGATGTCGACGCCGTAGAGCGCCTGGAAGTCGCCATAGCGGGCCAACAGCCCGTGGGTGGAAAGAACGGCCGTCATCCCTCGATCCCCATGTAGACGCGCTGGACCTCAGGCAGCGCGATCACGTCGGCGGGCACGCCTTCCGCGATCTTCTCGCCGAAATTCAGAACCAAGAGCCGGTCGGCTACCGCCAGCAATGCGTGCAGCACATGCTCGATCCACACGATGGTGATGCCGCGGTCGCGGATGCGGCGCACCAGCGCCACCAGCGCCTTCGATTCATCGTCGGTCAGCCCGCCCGCGATCTCGTCCAGCAGCAGCAGCTTCGGATCCGACGCCAGCGCGCGCGCCAGCTCCAGCCGCTTGCGGTCGAGCAGAGTGAGAGCGCCGGCCGAGACATTGGCCTTGTCGGAGAGTTCGCACTCGCGCAGGACCTGGGCGCAGAAAGCATAGCTCTGCTTCTCGGACCGGCCGCCGCCGAAAGCGGCGGCGACCAGCAGGTTTTCGAAGGTGGTCATGCCGGAATAGGGACGCGGGATCTGATAGGTCCGCCCGATCCCCATCTGGCAGCGCCGGAAGGGCGGCTCGCCGCGGAGTGCGGTGTCGCCGAGCTGGATCTCGCCGCCGGACGTCTTCAAGTCGCCGCTGATCATGTTGAACAGCGTCGTTTTGCCCGCCCCATTCGGGCCGAGGATGCCCAGCACCTCGCCCCGATGCACGTCGAAAGTCACGTCATGCAGGACGCGGACAGCGCCGAAGGACTTCGACACCCCGTGCGCTTTCAGCAGGATTTCCCTACCCATGACTCTGCCCGCGTCCCCGCTCATGTCACCAGGCGATCGGCTGAATAGCCTGTTGCGGCGCGAAGAGCTGATTGACCGTGTTGTCGACGATCTTCAGGTCATAAGGCCATTTCTCGCCCTTCACCCACTGGCCGCCGAAGATCGGCGTCTTGCAGATGTTCTTGTGGGGCGAGCCGTCGAACTTGATATGACCGACCAGCGTCTGCAGATCGGTAGCGACCAGGGCGTCTCGGTTGGCTGTGCGATCGAGCGGATTGGAAGAGCGCTTCAGGATGTCGAGCGCGACCTCGAGCAAGGCATGCGAATAGCCCAGCGGCTGCGTCCACTGCCGCTTCGAATCGACTTCCCATTGGCTGGCGATGTCGCTGCTGACCTGCCCGGTCAGCGACGACTTGAACGGGAACGCCGGTGTCCACCAGACCTCCGAGGACATGCCGTTGCCTAGAGGACCCATGGCCTCGACACCCCCCGGGAACAGGAGTGCCGCCGCCACCGTGACCGCCTTCGGCTTGAAGCCCTGCTGGTTGCACTGGGTGACGAAGGTCTTCAGATCGTCCGGATAGGTAATGCCGCCGATGATCTCGCAGCCCTGCTTCTTGAACTCGGCGATCTGTGCGGAAAAATCATTGGTGCGGGGCTGGAAATAGCCGGGCACCACGACCTCGTAGCCGGCCTTGCGGGTCGGCGCTGGCAAGCCATATTCGTCGTTGCCCCAGGTCTCGCCGTCGATGTTCTGCGGAAACAGCATGCCGACCTTCTTGTTGGTCTCCAGATGGCTCCAGAGTCCGACGAAGGTGTTCAGCGCCTCGTCGAGGCCCCAGAAGAAATGATAGGTCCAGCCGAAGGTCTGCTTGCCGCCGCCGCGCGGCATGATCACCGCTTGCCAGGGAGCACCGGAGGAAATGCAGGGGGTCTCATAAAGCTCGGCCTGCTCGGCCGCGGGCAGGATCGTGTCGGTGGTCGAGGCCGGTACGAGCAGATGCACCTCGTCGTTCAGGATGAGGTTGCCGGCGATTTCCGATGCCTTGTTCGGATTGGACTGGCTGTCGCGATCGAGGATCTCGATCTCGTAAGTATTGCCGTCGGCACATTGCAGCTGGCCGCCGAGCAGGGCGCGGATTTTCTGCAAGGTGTAGCCATCCGTTTCACCAAACAGGGCGAGCGGCCCGGTCGTGGGGCTGAGATAGCCGAGCTTGATCTTCCCCGCCGTCGCGGCGCGCAGATAGGTCGGCATGCCCAGCGTGCTGGCGGCAACGCCGGCTCCAATCCCCTTCAGGACGCTTCGGCGGCTGGGCCGCAAGCCCGATTTCACCAGTTTGTTGTAGTAGGTCATTGTCGGTTCCTCCCTGGGTTAAGTTTCTCCGGCCCACGGGACCGGTCTCAGTTCAAAGCTTGTTCAGGTCATCCTCAGCAGCGAGCCGCCATCGATGACGATCAGCGAGCCCGTCACGTAGGACGCGGCCGGCGACGCCAGATAGAGCGCCAGGCCCTTGATCTCTTCAGGGTCACCGATCCGGCCGATGAGCGACTGGGCCTCGAAGGCCTTGCGGTCCGCCGGATTGCGCAGCCGGCCGCCGGCGATGTTGGTGATGAACGGCCCGGGCAGGATTGCGTTGATGCGGATGTTGTAGGCGCCGAGCTCCATCGCCATGTGGCGAACGAGATGGTTCACCGCGGCCTTGGCGGGCATGTAGGGTGTACCCACGATGCTCTCGTTGATCAGCGAGGCGATGGACGACGTGACGATGATCTGGCCGCCGCCATTCGGCTTCATGTGCCGCACGGCATGCTTGATCGTGGTGTAGACCGAGGTCAGGTTTATCTCGATCACCTTGTCCCAGTGCTCGTCGGGCAGGTTCTCGATGGCGCCCTCGGGGTTCCTTTCGCCCGTCGGGGTGTTGAAGCCCGGCCCGGCGTCGATCCCGGCATTGGCGAACACGACGTCGATCGAGCCGGCCTTCTCGGCCACCTTGTCGAAGGCGGCCGCCATGGCCGCACGGTCGCCGACATCGACGACCTGGCCCCAGACATCGCCACCCGCCGCCCTGATCGCCGCCACGGTCTTCTCCAGCCCGGCAGGGTTCAGGTCGAAGATGCAGACCTTCGCCCCGTGCTCGGCCATGATCTCGGAATAGGCCTGCCCGATGCCGCTGGCGCCGCCGGTGACGATCACCGACTTGCCTCTGACATCGAACATCTTCTCAAGTGCGGCCATCAGTTTCCTCCCTTGCGCGACAGCACGAAATCGAACTCCACGTCGTAGAACGGCGCCGCGACCTCGACCCTGGCCGCGGCTTCGGCGTCCTCGACCTTGCGGAATTCGGCGAGCAGGCTTTTCTTCACGCCGAAGACGGCATCTGAATCGATGTACGGATCGTCCGGATCGAAGATGTGCGTGGTCAGCGCGTCGAAGCCCTCGGCCTCGACGATGTAGTGGAGATGCGCCGGACGATTGGGGTGGCGGCCTAGCGCGCCCAGCAGCCTGCCGACCGGACCGTCATCCGGGATCGGGTAGTATTTGGGCTTCACGCCGCGGAACCAGTAACGTCCGTCCGCACCGGTGCGGAACACCCCGCGCAGATTGAAGTCGGGCTGGATGCCCTTCTGCTGCACGTCGTAGAAACCCTCGTCATTGGCCTGCCAGACGTCGATCTTGGCGCCTGCGATCGGGTTACCCTCGGTATTGAGGATGCGGCCATGCACGAACATCGGCTCGCCCTTCTGGTCGAGGCAGATGTTCGATCCCATTGGCAATTCGGGCGCGTCGGCGACGTGGAAAGGCCCCAGCACCGTGGATTCCGAGGCACCCGACGGCTTGCGGTTGTTGATCGCATCGACCAGCATCGAGACGCCGAGAACATCCGACAGCAGGATGTACTCCTGCCGCCATTCGTTGCAGATCTGGCCCGTCTGCGTCAGGAACATGATCGCGCCGAACCATTCCTCCTGCGTCGGCTCGATCTCCTTCACCGCCTCGTGCAGCTTTCGGGTGATGACCTCCATCACCTCTTTGAGCCGCTCGTCTTTGGCGTTCCTGTTGCGCGCCACGACGACCTCGGCCGAGTTCGCCTCGGTGAAATAGCCGGATTCGTGTTCGTCAATCATGCGATCCTCCTCAGCGCGCCAGAACGGATTTGAAGACCCGGCGCAGTTCGGCCGCCGGATCGGCCGCGAGCGTTTCGGAACGCCAGGCGACGTGGTGGTCGGGACGGACGATCAGGCAGCCGGTGTCGCGGATCTCCCGCGCGCCGGCCCAGTCGCCGGCATGATCCTCGATCGTGCGGCGCGGGCCGATCACATGGCTGCGGATCGGCAGACCGAGCTCCGCGCCCACCGTCTCCGCCGCGGCGACCCACGCCTCGCCGCCAATACCGGTCAAAAGCGTGAACTCGCCATGCCCGCAAAGATCGAGCGTCGAGACCTTCCTGCCCGAGCGCTCGAACACCCAGACATGCGGCAAGCGCGCGCCCGGCCACGTCGTTGGCGCATAGTGCAGCTCGCGATCCTTCTCGAATGCCGGCTCGCGCTGGCCGTCGGTCACCACCGCGCCGGACGCATAGCGCTGGTTCATCTCGACGCCATGGGCGTCGAACTCGTACTTCTTGAAGGCGATAGCCTTGCGGAGCGCCTCGCGCTGCGCTTCGGCCGCGGGCGTCGCGTCGGCGCGGGCCTCCATGTTCCTCTGGATCTTGTCGTGATCGACGCCGCCATCCATGCCGAGCGCCTCGAAGATCGGTCCGAATTCGGCAATGGACTGGTTCGCCCGCGTCACGATCTGGCGCGCGATCGGTGCGCGCTCGGCAGAGTAGCTATCCAGAAGCCCGATGCCCGCCTGCCCCTTGACGACCTTGGCAAGCTTCCAGGCGAGATTGAACCCATCCTGGATCGATGTGTTCGAGCCGAGCCCGTTCGAGGGCGGATGCCGGTGCGCGGCGTCGCCCATGATGAACACCCGCCCCTTCTGCATGTGCGTGGCGAAGCAGTTGTTCACCGTCCAGGTGTTGGCGCCCAGGAGCTCGATCTCGAGCGCGGAATCTCCGACCAATTGACGCGCGACCTCGGTGGCCAGTTCCGGCGTTACCTCCGGCGGCGGCTGGTTGATGTCGTAGCCCCAGACGATCAGCCACTCATCCCACGGCCGCACCATGCGAACCAGACCCATGCCGATGCCGCCGACGTCGGCGCCGGGCTGCATGACCCAGTAGAGGACGCTCGGCCGGTGCGCGACGTATTTCGACAGATCGGCCCTGAACAGGATGTTCATCGAGCCGCCGACGCCCATCTTACCGTCGAGCGGCAGGCCCAGATGCTCGGCCACCAGCGAGTTGCCGCCGTCGGCGCCGACGAGGAACTTCGACCGCACGGTGAAATCCTTACCCGACAGCCGATCGCGGCAGGTCGTGGTCACGCCGTCCGCATCCTGGACATGGCTGACATATTCCGTGCTCATGCGTGCCTGCGTCCCGCGGGTGCAGGCCGACTTGAACAGGATCGGCTCCATGAAGGTCTGGGGCAAATCGTTCATGAAACAGGGAGACGACAGCAGATGTTCGGCCTTGGAGAGCGGCGCTGTACCCCAGCTCTTCATGCGGCCGATCTCCTCGCCGGCCAGGCTTTCGCAGAACACGTTCTCGCCCATCAGTTCCTGCGGCGAGGCGTGCATCATGGCCTCTGCCTCGACATCCGGACCGAGGTCGCGCAGCACTTCCATGGTGCGCTGGTTGGTGATGTGGGCACGCGGCGTGTTCGACAACCAGCGATAGCGATTGACGATCATGTTGGCCACGCCGTAGCTCGACAGCAGCGCGGCGGTGGCCGAGCCGGCCGGGCCAGTGCCGACGATCAGCACGTCGGTTTCGATATCCGCCATCAAATTCCTCCCTCGATCTTCGGACCGGTCAGCCTGCGGCGGACCGGAAACAGGTGCAGGCCATTGCGGGACGCGATCAGGCCCCAGAGCCCCTTTGGCGCAAAAAGCATCACGACAACGGCGATGAGGCCGAGCGTCATCAAGTACCAACTGCCGTAGTCGGCCAGCGCCGAGCGCAGCGCAAAGAAGACCAGCACACCGAGGATCGGCCCCTCGATGGTGCCGATGCCGCCGATGACGACAATAAAGATGACGTTGGCGGTCCAGTCGGTGACGGCAAAGGCCGCGCTCGGCGAGATGCGGGCCGTCTGCAGGAAAATCAGCGCGCCGGTCAGCCCGGTGGCAGCCGCGGCGATCAGAAAGACCGCCCATCTGAGCCGGGCGGTATCGACGCCCACCGATTGCGCCGCGTCGACATTGTCGCGCACGGCCGCCAGCGCCAGCCCGAGGCGGCTGCGCAGCAGCCAGTAGATGCCGCCCGTCACGGCCACGACCAGCGCCAAAGCCAGCCAGTAGGCCATGACATCGCGTGCCGCGGCCTCGCGGACGCCGAACAGCGCCCGGACCGCATCGGTGCCCAGGATGCTGCTCGTCGCCTCGCGCGGCAGCGACGTGCCGGTGCCGCCGCCAAGTGCCTTCCACTGCGCAACCAGCAGGCGCGTCACTTCGGCGATCACCCAGGTGCCGATGGCGAAATACGCGCCCTGCAAGCGGAACGCGAAAAAGGCCGTCGGAACCGCCAGCACCAGTGCCGCAAGGGCGCCCAGCGGGATCGCCAGGACCGGATTCCAGCCGAGCAGGATCACGCCGGCGAACATCGCGTAGGCGCCGATGCCGACGAAAGCCTGCTGGCCCACCGAGACCAGGCCGCCATAGCCCGCCAGCAGGTTCCAGATCTGCGCCAGCGTCAGCATGGTGAGGATGAAGAACAGATCCTGTATGACACCACGCGAGGCCACGGCAGGCAGCGCGAGCGCGGCGACGAGGAAGATCGGCACGATGATCGCGGTCACGGTTCCGGCGCGGGTGCGGGTTGTCAGTCGATACATGCCGGCCCTCAATCCACTGCGCGCGGAAAAAGCCCGCGCGGCCTGAGCAGCATCACGGCCAGGAAGGCGATGTGGCCGGCCAGGATCTGCCATTCCGGATTGAGCGCGGCGCCAAACGTTTGCGCCACCCCGATGATGATCCCGCCGGCAAGCGTCCCCCACAGGCTGCCGAGGCCGCCGATGATCACCGCCTCGAAGGCATAGATCAGCCGCGCCGGTCCGATCGAAGGATCGAAGTTCGCGCGCATGCCGAGATAGAGCGCCGCCAGCGTCACCACGACCATGGCGATCCCGGTGGCGATCGCGAAAATCCGCTTCGGCTCTATCCCCATCAGCCCCGCCGTCACGGCGTCGTCCGAGGTGGCGCGGAAGGCACGGCCGAGGGCGGTGTGGTAAAAGAGCGCGTTGAGCGCAATGATCGTCACGATCGCCGAGGCAAAGGTCATCAACGGCATGATCCCAACCGTGACCAGCCCTAGATCGAGCGATGCCCCTTCCAACGCGCCCACCGGAATGCGGCGGCTGTCGGCGGAGAAGGCCTCGAGCAGGCCGTTCTGCAAGGCGACCGACAGGCCGAACGTGACCAGAAGCGGCGGCAGGATGTCCTTGCCCAGCACGCGGTTCAGGACGGCGGCCTGCAGCAGCCAGCCGAGCCCGAACATCACGGGCATGGCAATCAGGGCAGCGATCCAGGGCGACAAGCCGAGCAGCGTGACGCCCATCAAAACCAGATAAGCGGCAAGAATGATGAGGTCGCCATGGGCTAGGTTCACCAGCCGCATGATGCCGAAGACGAGGCTCAACCCTGCTGCAAACAGGGCATAGAGCCCGCCCAGCAGAATCCCTTGCACGAGGGTGTCCAGCCAGATCATCGCCGCGCCACCTCGATCAGGCCACAAGGGTGCTGTGCGAGCAGACGACCGAGCCTTGGTTCCCGCGTCATGCCGCCACTCCGAAATAGGCAGAGTGGATATCTTCGCGCGTGACCTCGGCCGCCCTGGCGGCCAGCGTGGCGCGACCCTCCATCATGCAGTAGACGCGGTCGGCCACTGCCAGCGCCTTGCCGATATCCTGCTCCACCAGCACGATCGCGGCGCCGCCTTGGCGGATCCTGGGAAGTGCTGCGTAGATATCGCGGATGACGACGGGCGCGAGGCCGAGGCTGATCTCGTCGCAAAGCAGCAATTCGGGGTTCGACATCAGCGCCCGGCCGATCGCCACCATCTGCTGCTGGCCACCCGAGAGCGCGGTACCGGGGCTCTTGCGCCGCTCGCCCAGGATCGGGAAAAGGTCATAGACCGCGTCGAGGCTCCACGGCCCCTGCACCTTACGCGCCTGCCCGCCGACCAGCAGATTTTCCTCGACGGTGAGCGAAGGGAACAGCCGGCGCCCCTCCGGCACCATGGCGATGCCGCGCTTCATGATCTCGGCCGAAGACAGCGCGCCGATCGGCTCGCCCCTGTGCAGCACCATGCCGGGCGCGTTGCCGATCACGCCGGTGATCGAGCGCATCAGCGTGGATTTGCCGGCGCCGTTGGCGCCGATGATCGCCACGCATTCGCCCGCGGCCACGGTGATATCCACACCGAACAGTGCCCGGAACTGGCCGTAATTCGCGGTGAGGCCGCGCGTTTCCAGCATCAGACCTCGAGCCCCAGATAGATTTCGCGAACCGCCTTCGAGGCCATGATCTCATCAGGCGCGCCGATCCCGATCACGCGCCCGAAATCCAGCACGAGGAGCCGCTCGACCACCGAATTCAGGGCATGCAGCACATGCTCGATCCAGATGATGGTGGTCCCCCTCGCGTGGATGGCTCTGATCGTCGCGACCAGGGCCTTGCATTCGCCCTCCGTCAGACCGCCCGCGATCTCGTCCAGAAGCAGAAGTTCGGGGCCTGTCGCCAAGGCGCGGGCGAGTTCCAGGCGCTTGCGGTCGAGAAGGCTCAACGAGCCGGCCACGAAATTGGCTTTCCTGAGGAGCTCCGTCGCCTCGAGGATACCAGCGCAATCCTCGACCATCTCGGCCTCGCGTCCGCCGCGGCCGAAGGCGGCGGCGGTCAAGAGATTCTCGAACACGGTCAGCCCCTCGAAAGGCTGCGGAATCTGGAAGCTGCGGCCGACGCCCATGCGCACCCGCTCCATGGCCGGAGCGCGGGTCACGTCGCGGCCGAGGAATTCGATGCGGCCCTCATTTGCAAACAAGTTTCCGGTGATCAGGTTGAAGAGCGTCGATTTTCCCGCGCCGTTCGGGCCTATAATGCCCAGCGCTTCGCCGCGCGGCACGCTGACGGTCACGGAATCCGCAACCTTCAGGGCGCCGAAGGACTTCGAAACGTTTTCCAGCCTGAGTATCATCACAGTCATCCTTGGGTCGCGCCGAACGAGGGCGGCGCAGCCGCCCCCGGCAGCGTCAGGCCAGGGCTTCCATCTTGCCAGCGGTGGGAATCTCGGTAGCGCCGGCGTTCTCGACGGTCACCAGATCGAAGCCGCCACCGGCCTTCTTCCGCCACTGGCCGCCAACGAGCGGCGTCTTGCAGACGTTCTTCGCGGCGAAAGGCGGCAGTCCCGCACCGCTCCATGCCACTTTCCCCACCACCGTCGTCATGTCGGTGGCGGCTATGGCCGCCGCGATCGCCTCGGCATTGGTCGGATCCGAAACGCGCCCCATGACATTGGCCGCCACCTCGAACAGCGAATGGACAAAACCGATCGGCTGCGTCCAGGGGCGCCCGGTCTTGGCGGTGAAATCCGCCGCGATTTCCGCCGAGCTCTCGCCCGTCACGGACGATTTGAACGGATGCGAGGCCGACCACCAGACCTCGGATGAGAGGTTGTGGCCAGCATCGCCCAGCGTCTCGACCGATTGCGGAAAGAGGATCGCTTTGGCCACCGTTATCGCCTTGGGCTTGAAGCCCTGCTGGCGGGCCTGGTTCCAGAAGGTGGTGAAGTCCGGCGGAATGACCACACCGGTGACGATCTCGGCATTGGCCGCCTTGAAGGCGTTGACCTGCGCGGTGAAATCGTCCGACAGGTTCTGATAGCGGCCGGGATCGGCAAGGCTGAAACCGGCGGCATCGAGGCCCGGCTTCAAGCCGTTCTTCGGATCACCCCAGGCATTGCCGTCGGCATCGTTGGGGAACAGCCCTCCCACCTTGCCGTTGGTGGAAAGCTGCTTCCACATGCCGGTGTAGACGGCGATGATGTCCTCGAGACCCCAGAAATAGTGATAGGCGAAGTTGAAAGGCTTCCACGAGGACGGATCGGCCGGATTGCCCTGCTGGCCGATGAACCAGGGCTGCCACGGCGCCATCGTCGAGATCACCGGCACGCCCTCCGCCTCGCAGGTGGTGGCCACCGGATTGGTGTTCTCGGGCGTCGAGCCGACGAGCATCAGGTTGATCTCGTCATCGACGATCAGGCTCTTGGCTACCTCGGCCGCGCGGTTGGGGTTCGACTGGCTGTCCTTGACGATGACCTCGAAGTTCTTGCCCGCCTCGGAAGCGAGGAAGGCCTTGATGTTGTAGGCGTCGCTTTCCGCGAAGCCGGCGAGCGGCCCCGTCTGCGGCGAAACATAGCCCAGGCGGATCTTGGCGCCTTGCGCGATGGCCGGCGTCGCCAGGCGCGAACCGGCGAGCGCCAGGCCTGTCGCCGCCGAGGCTTTCAGTAGGCTGCGTCTTGTGATCATGTTTGGTTCCTCCCTCTTGTTTTGTTCTCAGTCCCCCGGACGGCGTCCCTCCCACGCCGCCTGAAGGAGTTCCCTTATCGATCCCGGATCAATCGGCCTTGGATTCGCATAGGCATTCTTCACCGCGATTGCCGCCGCGCGGTCGAGATCGGCCTCCTCGATGCCGATCGCCTTCAGGCTCAGCGGAGAGCCGACCGACTGTGCGAAATCCCAGAGCCCGCCGCCCGCCGAACCACCACCGAATGCCTCAGCGATCGGGCGCAGCAGATCGGGCACCGCCGCTTCGTTGAAGGCGGTCGTGTAGGGCAGCAGGATGGCGTGGGTTTCGGCGTGCGGCGTGTCGAACGAGCCGCCGAAGACGTGAGCCAGCTTGTGATGCAGCGCCATCGAGACATAGCCGAGTGCGGTCGAGCAGCACCACGCCGCATAGAGCGCCTGCGTCCGCGCCGCGCGATCCTGCGGATTGCCGATCAACCTTGGAATGCCTTCCCGAAAGGCAACCATGGCATCCCTGCACATCAGCACGATGACCGGATTGCGATCGGGGGCATACAAGGCTTCCATCGCATGAGCGATCGCGTTCATCGCCGAGGTTACGGTGAGATTTACCGGCAAGCTCAGTGTCAGATCGACGTCGTAGATCACCGTCTCTGGGCGAATGTCCGGCGAGCGGCGGGTGGTCTTCTCGCCGGCTGCCGTCTCGCCGAGTATGTCGGTCATTTCCGAGCCGGCATAGGTGGTGGGAATGACCACCTGGTCGGCGCCCGTGCGCACGGCAATGGCCTTGCCGAGCCCAGTGGTCGAGCCGCCGCCGAGGCTGACGACCGCCGAAGCGCCACTGCCGCGGAAGGTATCGATGGCCTTTTCCGTGACCTCGACAGGGGTATGCATGACCGCGCCGGCAAAGATCCCGGCGGCGAGGCCACCAAGGCTTGCGGCCAGCCTTTCCGCATCGCCCTTCTGATGCGGCGTCGAAAGCACCATCACCTTTTCATGGCCGAGCCGCCGGACTTCCTCCTCGACGCGAGCCATGGTGCCGGCACCGAAGACCACCCGTGTCGTCAGGCCCGGAAAGGTGAAGCTGTCCATCATCGCGCCGCCTCCATGCGCGGGCCACGCCCGGCCGCGAGGTCGTCGAGGATAGTGCCCAGCATGGCAATCTCGGCGTCCGAGACCTCATGGCCGCGGCCCGGGAACAGATCGGCCCGCAGGCTCGCGCCAATCCGGCCCAGCGATTGCGCGGCATCGGCAAACGCCGAGACCGGTATCCACGGATCGGCATCACCACCGGAAAGATAAATCGGCATTCCGGCCGGCGCCGCCTCGGATCTTTCGTCCGCCGGAACGCCGACACGGCAGCCCGTGAAGGCCGCCAAAGCGTCCGGCGGCGGCAGCCCCGCACAGAGATATTCGATCGAGAGACACGCCCCTTGCGAGAAGCCCGCGAGAAGCAGCGGCAGTCCGGGCAGTTCGGCACGCGCCGCAACCATTGCGGCCGCAAGGTGGTCGAGCGCGTCAGAGAGCTGCGCGCGGGCGACCGACGTCAACGGGTCGACGGCACGCGCCTCCCACCACATGCCGTGCGGCGCGCGCGGCAGGATGAAGGCCACGGCCGACGCGGAAAGCCGCGACAGCACATGGGACTGCATCTCTTCGGGCGATTGGCCGCGGCCGTGGACGAAGACGCAAATCGCCTTAGCCTCCGGGCCTCTTGGCCCAAGCCGGAGCGGACCGCTGCCTGAACTCACGCGAAATCCGCCTGTTCCAGGCCGGCCTGCAATTCGCTCTCGCGGTCCTTGAACCAAGGCGGGAAGACCAGCGTCTTGCCGATCTGGCCCGGAGGCTCGTCCTTGGCCCAGCCTTCCGGCGTGGTCCAGGCAATTTCGAACAGCGCGCCGCCGGGCGAGCGGACATAACAGGACTTGAAGTAGTTGCGGTCCTTCTGCTCCGATATGTCCGTGAAGCCGAGGCCCTCGATATGAGCGCGCAGCTTCAACTGGTTCTCTTCGTCGCCGGTGTTGAGGGCGAGGTGGTGGATCGTGCCTCCCGCCAGAGTCCAGGTGCCCTGCGGGCTGTCGCGGTCGACAATGACCTCCACGCGCTGTGCGACGCCGGCCGCATCCGGCACGCGGAACACGAGCCCCTCGTGGTCGTCGGCCTCTTTCTCCATCGGCAATGCGATGGTCAGGAAGTCGTCCATGGCGGTGCGGTCCATCACCGCCACCACGGCGCCGTAGATTCCCTTGATGCCGTGGGCCTTGCCGATGCCCTGCGCCTCGTTGGTGATGGGCGCGCGGGGATCCCTGTCGCTTTCCACCAGCTCATGCGGGATGCCGCAGGGATGTGCGAAAGCCGCACGGTCGGCGCCAAAACGGGTGATCTTGATGGCCTCGATGCCGCGCGCATTCAACCGGTCGACCCAGAAATCCGCGGCGCCCCTGGGGATCGACTGCATGATGGTGCGCGACTGATTGGACCCGCGGCGGCCATAGACGCCCGGCTTGCGGAACGGGAAGGTGGTGATGATCGTCGACGCATCGCCATTGGGCGAGCCGTAATAGAGGTGGTAGACCGGGATGACGCCGTCGAACAAGACGGTGCGCTTCACCGAATGCAGGCCGAGCGCCTTGGTATAGAAATCAAAATCTTCCTGAGCGCTGTCGGTCGAGAGCGTCAAATGGTGGTAGCCGCTGATACGTGCCATCGGTCATCTCCTCCCAGAGGTTTCGGTATCGCTCCGCCGCTGCGGGCAGAGCACGAGGTTGAGGTCGAGCGCGTGCTTGCGTTTTCCTCCATTGGGCGGCAGCGCGCGGAACTCGGCCATGAGTTCGGGTTTGACCCCGAAGATGGCATCCCGGCCGATCGCAGGGTCCGACCGGTCGAAGATGTGGGTCGTCAGCGTCTCGAAGCCCTCCGCCGAGACGCGAAAATGGATATGGGCCGGCCGCTCGAGGCCAAGGCCCAGCGCTGACATCAATTGACCGACCGGTCCGTCCGACGGCAGCGTGTAGCCCTTCGGCTTCACCGTCGTGAAGCGGAACCGTCCCTGCGGATCGGTACGGAAGCGTCCGCGCAGATTGAATTCCGGCTGGCGGTCGGGTTCCTGGTTCTCGTAGAGACCCTCGGCATTGGCCTGCCAGATCTCGACCGTCGCATCGCCGACCCCCGCGCCGTCGAGCGCGACGATGCGGCCCGCGACCTCCAGCGGCTCGCCCTTGTGATCGCGCGAGATGTTCGCGCCGGGTGGCATCTCCGGCACGTCGGCCCGGTAGAAGGGCCCGGCCAGGGTGTTTGGTGTCGCTCCGGCGGGGCGCGGGCTGTTCTGATCCTCGATCAGCGAAGACACGCCCAGGACGTCGGCGAACAGCACCCATTCCTGGCGCCGCGCATCGGCGTAGTGGCCAACCTCGGTCAGAAAAGAGATCGCCTGGCGGAATTCCTCGCCGGAGGGCCGCAACTCCACGATCAGCGCGTGCAAACCATCCACGGCTGCCTGCGCCGCCGCCGCCAGGCGGGACTGGCCCATTGCCGTCAGGCGCCGCGAGAATTCCTCGGCCTGCGTCGATATCGCCTTGGGGGACTCATCCCGCTTCGGGTCGTGCTGGCCGTGCATTCCGCCGGGGCCTCCCTTCCCCTTGCCAAGCGGGATAGCACGGCCCGACGCGATGCTTGATGAGATGTGACGTCCCTTGTATAGCGTTTTGCTATGAAGCTGAACGAGCGCCACCTCATGCAGCTCGCCGCGGTGCTGGATGCCGGCGGCGTGTCGGAAGGAGCCGCCATGCTGGGCTTGACCCAGCCGGCGGTCAGCCGATCACTGGCCATGCTGGAGGCGCGGGTGGGTGAGCCGCTGTTCCTCAAGGGCCGCCGGCCGCTGCAGGCGACGCCGCTCGGCTTCCAGCTGGCGGCGCAGGGCCGCACGATCATCACCGCGTCGCGCAAGGCGTCGGATGCGGTGCAGGGCTTCATGAAAGGCACCAAAGGTGTCGTCCGTGTCGGCGGCGTGCCGTTCTTCATGGACGCGATGATCAGCCGGATGATCGGAGAATTCCAGAAGCTCGAACCCGAGGTCACCGTTCAGCAGAGCTACATGAACCTGCCCGAGATGGTCGCGGCGCTGGACAGCAACCAGATCGACCTCGGCATCGTGCCGATCGGCGTGCTCGACCTTGGTCCCGGCTTCGAATTCACCGAAATCCTGCCCGGACGCAATGTCGTGGCTTGCCGGCCCGATCATCCCCTGCTGCGAAATCGCCGCCTCAGGGCGCATGACCTGACCAGCTTTCCCTGGGTGGCTCCCCTGCCCGGCTCTCCGCTGATGTCGGACCTGCAGATGATCCTGATGAGCATCGGCATGTCGGACCTGAACATCCGCTATTCGGGAGGCTCGCTGATGAGCGTGATCAACTTCCTTGCCGAAACCGATGCGTTGGCCGTGCTGCCATTCTCCGTAGTCTTCGCGCAGCGCAAGGAGAGCCGGGTTACGGTGCTGCCCTATGAAATCCCGCAGCCCAGCCGCTCACTCGGTATCCTTCGCCGGGTCAGCGGACCACGCTCACCGGCGGCAGAGCGCTTCGCCGGCCACGTCACGACCGCCTTCGAAAACCTGAAGCACATCATCAAACGGCATGAGAATGCCGTTGTCTGGGGACGGTAAACCAGCCTCGCTATTCGAATGATGCGGTAGCGTCACACAACGCGCATGTTTCCTCCAGCCGGAGGCGCTTCATCCCCGCGTCGCCGGTTAGGCTCGACGGCCGCCCGCCCCCAAAAGCCGTCGGGCCGCCAGAAATCCCGATATCCTATTGGTCACGCCCTCCTCCACCTCGCCATCACTGCGTAAACGCTTTGGACATCTGATCCGCAAAGGGTTTCAACAGATAAGACCAGACATTGCGTTCGTCGGTGCGGATATGAACCTCGGCGGGCATACCTGGCCTCAGCACCTTCGCTTCGGTCAGGCAGCTCGATTTGCTTTCAACCTTGATACGCGCCGAAAAATAGGAAAGCTGACGTTGCGGGTCTTTAATCAGATCTGCCGAGATGTGTTTCACTGACCCTTGGCAGACCGGAGTGGTTCCCACGTCGAACGCCGGAAAACGGATTGATACCGGCTGCCCAGGCCGGACATCGTCGACCCGCGACGGAGGGATCAGCGCGTCCACCACAAGATCGTCGGTATCAGGTACGATGGTCATAAGCATCTCGCCAGGCGCGATAACGCCGCCGACGGTATGGACAGCCGATTCCTGTATCGTTCCGGACTGTGGCGCGCGGATCGTTGTCTTGGTCAGTTCATCCTGCGCCACAATCCTCCGTTCGTTGAGTTCGGTCTGTTTGGCTTCGGTCTCGCGGAGTTCGGTCGTCACGTCGGTGCGCCTTTGGTCATCCAGCTGCAGCATCTGCAACCCCGTTTCGCTGATGCGCGCCTGGGCTTCAGCTACTGCTGCAGCGAGGCGACCCGATTCTCCCCTGGCCCGGGTGGCATCCAACTTGATGTTGCTTACCCTCTCCTTGGAGACGAGTTTTTTGGCGTAGAGGGAATCAACGTCGGCGAAATCCTTGCTCAGCAGGGCAACCGATTCATCCACCGCGCTCTGTTGCGCTTTAAGACCGTCGATCTGACGTTCAAGTTGCTGGGATTGGCTTCTCAGCTGTGCCTTCTGTCCAGCCAAAGCCGAAGAGCGCGTTTCAAAGAGAGCGCGTTCGCCGTTGACGAGCGCAGCCAGCTCCGGTTGGTTCATTCGCGCTTTCAGGCCGACCGGCAGCTGCATTTCCGCCAAGCCCGTGCGCTCGGCCTCCAGCCGGGCGAGGCGAACGGTCGCGCGATCGAGATCCTCGCTGATGATTTGCAGGTTCGCGCGTGTCAGCGTGTCATCCAGCCTGACCAGCACGTCGCCGGCTCGCACATGATCTCCGTCCTGCGCGAAGATCCCGCCCACTGTTCCTCCGGTTTGATGCTGGACCTTCTTGACGTTGCTTTCTACCACCACGGTGGCCGGTGCAACCACGGCGCCGGCGATCTTGGTCAATCCCAGCCACAGGCCGCCGCCGAGGACCAGCAGACCTGTAATCACCAAGCCGAATATCAGGTTGGCCCGTATACCGTCCGGCAGATCTGGCGAGCTCACGGCAGGTCCTTTGCTGCCACGAAGGGTCCGGGCATAGGACGAGAAGGTGACGAATGTTTCGAGCAGAGCCTCATGCATGCCCGGCAACCCCCGGTATCGGCGCCAAAGAAGATGGCCGAGGTGAAACAGGCGGTGAAGGTCGGAGCACGTTCGCCAAGACCTCCTCGCGCGAGCCAAAGGCATGAACCGTCCCGTTCGACATAACCAGCACCTGATCGATGTTGGCGAGTGCCGAGGGACGATGCGCAACGACAATGACGATGCCCCCGCGCTGACGCACTGCCCGTATGGCGCCGGCCAGGGCAGCGTCTCCATCCACGTCGAGGTTCGAGTTCGGTTCGTCGAGCACGACAAGGAACGGCTCGCCATAAAGGGCTCGGGCGAGACCCACGAGTTGCCTCTGCCCTGCCGACAGGGCTGCTCCCCCCTCCCCGATGCGGGTCTGAAATCCCTGAGGGAGTTGCATGATCATTTTCTCGACGCCGGCGGCTCTTGCCGCCGCAAGGACGCCTTTTGGATCCGTCTTGCCTCGGAACCTCGAAATGTTGTCTGCTACCGTGCCGTCAAACAACTCCACATCCTGCGGCATGTAGCCGATATGGGCGCCGAGATGTTCCGAGTTCCATTGATCGAGAGAGGCGCCGTCCAATCTCACCGAGCCATGGAGCGGCTTCCACACCCCGACCAACGAACGGGCCAGCGTCGTCTTGCCGGAGCCGCTCGGGCCGACGACGGCCATTCCAGCCCCCCTCGACAGGTGGAAACTTACATTTACAACGGTCGGTCTTGTCAGGCCGGGCGGCGCGACTGTCAGTTGCTCGACGGCAAATCGTGCCTGTGGACGAGGCAATTCCATCGGATCGTCCTGACTGCCAAATGCAGCCATGACAGCTGCCAGTTCGCTATAGCTGCGCCGGGTCGATAGAAAACCTCTCCAGTTTGCAATGGCCGCGTCAACTGGGGCCAAGGCCCGGCCGAGCAATATGGAAGATGCGATAATCACCCCAGGAGAAGCTTCACCGCCGATGACCAGGTAGGCACCGAGCCCCAGAACGCCGGATTGCAGACCCATGCGAAGCGCCTTCGAGAAGGAACTGGCGCCACCGACGACATCCGAGAGGCGCTCCTGCTGACCAAGATATGCGCGGCTGACGTCGCTCCAGCGTCGAGCCAGTCGACCAGAAAGCCCCATTGCATGAACAACCTCGGCGTTGCGCCGGGCGGAGTCGGCAAGCGCCCGTTGCGACGACAAGTCTTCGGAGGCGCGCGCGGCCGGACCACGGCTAAAGACTTCCGCAACCGCCGTCAGGAGGACCACGGCGATCGCGCCGACGGTTGCCAACAAGCCGAGCAAAGGATGGAGCAAATAAATGATCACCAGATAAAAAGGGATCCACGGAGCGTCGAAGATGACCGTCGGTCCCGTTCCGGAAAGAAAGCCGCGCAGTCGGTCAAGATCGTGCAAAGGCTGCAAGCGGCCCGCATCACGTCCTGCCTTGAGCGGCAAGGACAGGGAGATGGAGAACACCTTTTGCTGCAAATTTCTATAGAGAAGACTGCCGATGCGGACCAGCACGCGAAGCCGCACGAAATCCAGGAGCCCGTAGACCGCATACAAGCCCAGCATGCCGATCGTGAATCCCACCAGGGTGGGAACGCTCTGCGACGGCAGAACGCGATCGTAGATCTGCAACATATAGACCGAACCGGTCAGGGCGAGAATGTTTATCACTGCCGAAAACAGCGCCACGCCAAGCAGCCCAGGCATGCAGGCGAGAATGGCGGAACGCAGCTCGGGAGAACCGGCCCCCGATGTTTTCATGACCAGCGGTCGTTCGCGCGACACTGCCGCGCCGTTACTTCCGTAAATTGTGATGGCTCAAACCTTTCTTGGTGCGCATAGCAGCCGCTATCCGTCGCCCCCCTTATTACGCTCTGCTTACATACGTCGACTTTGAGGAAAATGCAGCGGATTCGTGGCGCAGGACCAACGAAACGCGACCCGCAGCGTGCACAGGCTGGGGATAACTCCCCCAAAAAACGGCAATTCACGCTAGTAACGCAGTCCAGAATGGAACACGCAAAAGGGGCTTATGTCCTTGCTTCCACACACTTTCAAAGACGCCACGGTCGTTGACACAAAATACCTGATGCGGAGCAACAACTTAGATCAATCAAACCTTTTGTCGTTCTGTATTCTGTATTTGATCTCGCCCCGATACACCAATCACCCGAGCAGACCATCAGTCTCCCAGACTTCCAGAGGCGGCAAATTGACGACCGTCAGGCCGGCACGCCGGATCGTCATTCAAACGGAGGAGGACGGTGATCGAGCCTGACGTATTGTGGTTTAACGCATGCGCAGGGATGGCGACTGGAGGGCTCGTTCACCTCGGGGCGCTGGCCGACGGGTTCGACCGGCCCCATCTGTGACGGCTGCCAACCTGCCCAAGGAGGCGGATCGCGCCTTCGCCATCGTCGTTATCAGAGCGGACGCCGCGTTAGCCGTGCGTTATCCGCGTAGTGGGGTGTTGCGTGGAAAAGAAGTATCGGAAATTAAGAAGAGCTGTCTGGGAAACGATATATAGGGTCAGCTTGATAACCCCGAATTTCTACGTTCTGAACTACCCCATAGCAGCAGCGGGATTCTTTAACGGGAACAACAGGTTCCCAAGACGGGTTTCCAGTCAATCGGCTACGATAAATGATTTTATATTTGACAGAATGATACGAAATAGATGGGGATACCTGGAGAAGATTTGCGTTGATAAGCATTATGCTAAGTACATAGCTAGTGGAATCGCAGGCCTTAAAATCCCAAAGACGATCTCTGTATTCAAGATAGATAGAAATACGACGGCAGATGACATTTTACTTTGGATCCAGCCTTTCCTCGGACGTCATTTCGTGATGAAGCCGACCCATTCCTCTGGAAAAATTATATTCCTCGACAAACCGCTCAATAGGAAAACTCTAGAGGAATTCTTAAATTTCTCTAAGAGGTCGTACTTTAATATCGGACGAGAGACACAATATTATAAAATGGAAAAGAAATTAATTGTCGAAGACAACATTTCTACTGGTGGTGAATTAAGTGACTACAAATTCTTTTGCGTTCGCGGCAAGGCAATTTATCTTCAGGTCGACGTCGGTAGATTTGTTGATCATAAAAGGGCTGTCTTTTCTCTTCCGGATTTTAAGCAGATTGATGTCATGTATGGTTATGACCTACCAGAAAACGTAGAAAGGCCGGAAAATCTCGAAAAAATGATCGAGATCGCGGAAACGATATCTAGGGATGTTGAGTTTGTCAGGGTCGATTTGTACAGCATTAACGGTGACATATATTTTGGAGAGATGACTTTTTCTCCATGCGCTGGGTCGGATCATATTTCAAACGAGAGTTGGGCCATCGATTTTTTAAATAGGATCAAAGCAGAAAGTGCTCCTAAAGCAGCGATAGGTGGCCGCTTCACGCCGCAAGCGGCACGATCTTTCGACCGTCAAGTTGGCGGGTGAGCCGCGAGGGCGTCAGCGCAAGCCTCGGTTCATGTGCCGAGGCACCCCAATTGGCTTTCCCCTAGTTGGGGATAACCCGGTCGGGAAAGGCGGATATTTCCCAATCACGCGGCTCAACAATGAGCCGGATGAGAGGGGCTTATGTTGTTGTTGCGGCACTGTTTTAAAAGACTTCGGTTGACCCGAAGCGGAACATCTCCTGCTGTGCAGCAATCCTGTCGGCGATCAAAGATTCTATCCAGCGGGTGTCGTATTTGATTTGGGCCTAATATGCGCCGTCAACTAAGCAGACGTGGGGCATAACCGAATCAACCAAAGGATTTTTGGATGACACTCCACTACGCGTCCGGTGGATCAGCCGCCGAGATCGCAACCGCCGGATTCAATCTGGCTGATGTTCAGTACGTTTCGCAAGTCAATGCCTTGCCGGATGGCATGAAAGGCTTGGTTTATCTCGGTGAGCACGACGGAGTAACTTCGTCTTTCATTGATAAAGTCACTCCCTTCATAGGTAATCCAAATGTGTTCGGGTTTTACCTTAGCGACGAGCCTGATCCGACAGGCAAGTGGGGCAGCTACGCAACCGCTGCAAATCTAAAGGCGGAATCCGACTGGATTCATTCTCATGTTCCCGGCGCCAAGACCTTCATCACGATGATGAACTTGGGCACGGATGGCTCCCCGAGCTACATGAACCCGAACGACCCGGCCCACGCCGCTTACAATCCGGCGAATACGGGCATCGATTTCTACGGTATCGGCTATTACCCCATCAACAACACTTCGGCTCCCGACTACACCCATATCGACAAGATGGTTGCGGCTGCCGGTGAAGCGGGCATCCCGATTGACAAGATCGTCCCGCTTTACCAGGCGTTCGGTGGTGGCAACTGGGAAACCAGCGCTGGCGGCAAGTTTGTCATGCCCACCGCTGCCCAGGAGCAGGCCATGATTGATCGTTGGGCCGCACTGGTTCCGTCGCCGGCCTTTGACTATACCTATAAATGGGGAACGCAGAATGGCGACACCGCGCTTGAAAGCGCCTCGGAACTGAAAGCCTTTTTCCTCCAGCACAATCTCGAGGGCACCCATGCCCCGGTCTCGCCCCCGGTTAGTGATCCTGTCACGCCCCCGGTCAGTGATCCGGTCGGCACACCGACCACACCTCCTACTCACGTCGGCACCCCTGCTCCCACCGGGCCGGCCCCGTCGGGCAGCGATCATGTCTTCCATGGCACGCGCGGCGCAGACGTTTTCCACGCAACCGGGGGCAATGACAAATATCTCGTCAACAATGCTCATGACAAGGTCATGGAAGCGCCAAACGGGGGCTTCGACAAGGTCGCGGCCTCGGTGAGTTACGCTCTTACGGCGGGATCACATGTCGAGCAGCTCTCCACCGCCAATTCCGGTGGCAGGGCGTCCATTAACCTGACCGGCAACGAATTCGGTCAAGCCATCTATGGAAATGGCGGTGCCAACAAGATCAATGGCGGCGGTGGCGCCGACAAGATGACCGGCTATGGCGGCAATGACACCTATTACGTCGACAATGCCCACGACAAGGTGGTGGAGCAGGGAGGAAGCGGCCTCGACAAGGTTCTTGCCTCGGTGAGCTTCGCTCTTTCGGCTGGCTCGCACATCGAGCAACTCGCAACCACCAAGACGTCCGGCAAGGCCGCCATCAATCTGACCGGCAACGAATTCGGACAGACCATTCAAGGCAATGCCGGTAACAACAAGATCGACGGTGGCGGCGGAGCCGATACGTTGACCGGGCACGGGGGCAGAGATGCCTTCGTGTTCAGTACCGCCCTTGGCGCTGGAAACGTCGACAGGATCACTGATTTCAACAAAGCCCAGGACAAGATCCACCTCGACCATTCCATCTTTGCCGGTCTCGATCAGGGGGGCCTCTCGTCGGACGCTTTCTTTGCCGGCAAAGCGGCGCATGACAGTTCCGATCACATTATCTACAACAGTTCGACCGGAGCTCTTTCTTTCGACAGCGACGGCGTCGGAGGCGCAAACCAGATCCATTTCGCGAGCCTCTCTCCGCATCTGTCGATTACCGCATCGTCTTTCCTGGTCACCTGACGCTCCAGCGACGAATGCCTTAAAGGTCGGCGAGGTCTTGGTGCCTCGCCGACAGTCGTTTGGGCCGAGCGTCCGAACTTCGCGCCCATCAGCGAGCCGCGGAGTTCAGGTCCGCCACGCCTTACTCCAGCCACTCATCGTACCCACTTCAGGCAATGCCGTGGGGGCGTCCCGGTGAGACTGCGTCGGCAAGACAGGAGGGACATTAGCGCTCCCCCACCGCGAGGGAATCTCGCCTCACTGGTCCTACCCCTTTCCAAACATCATGGTGTCATTCAAACGGACGAGGACAGGAACCCGGCCTCCCCATAGCGTGCACTCGGGCGGGATGCGCTCATAGGTGATGAAACCGGGCCGTGGCAGCATCGAGAGCGTCAGTTACTCGATTGCCCGCCGTGTGCGCTGGGGAGAGGCAGATGAACCCACATCTGGTCTGCGTGGGAGGCGAGGATCACGCCTTGAGAGTTCCCTTCCTCATCGCGCTGCGAGAGAAAGGCTTTCGCGTTACGGCGGTCTCGAGCGGTTCTCCCGTACCGTTTTTAAGGCATGACATTTCGCATCACAGGTTCTCCTTCGACCGGTTTGCATCTGGCGGCGGGGAATGGCGTGCTCTCGGAACGATGCGCCGATTGATGCGGGAGCTTCGGCCCGACATCATCCAGAGTTTCGACACCAAGCCAAATCTGTTGACGCCCCTTTCCATGCGGGGAACAGTTCCGGTTATTCGCACCATCAACGGGCTGGGCTGGACGTTCTCATCTCTGGCGCCTCGCGCTTTGGCCCTGCGTCCGGTCTATTGCGCGCTGCAATGGCTCGCGTCTTCGTGGACGGCGGCGACCGTTTTCCAAAATCGTGATGACCAACTGTTCTTCGAGCGCTTTCGGCTGACCGGTCGCGGAAGCTCGCGACTGATACGCAGTTCCGGAATCGATGTCGATGCGTTCGCAACGGTGCGCCATCTCGGGTCCTCGGCAACGAAGATGCGTAGGGAACTCGGCCTCCAGTCCGCCGAAGTGGTGATCTTTGTCGGCCGCTTGACCCGTCAGAAGGGTGTGGGAACCCTCCTCGAGGCGGTTCCTCGCGTCGTGGCCGAAAGACCAGCAGCACGATTTGTGCTTGTCGGCCCGCGAGAATCCGAAGGCTCATTCGCAATCGACAAGTCCGAGATCGACCGGCACGCATCTCATGTGCTGGCCTTGGGTCCACGACGCGATGTCGCTGATCTCCTCGGCATGGCCGATGTATTCGCCTTTCCCACCCAGTATCGCGAAGGAGTACCGCGTGTGTTGCTGGAAGCGGGGCTTTCGGGACTGCCAATCGTGGCTTCCAGGATGCCAGGCTGCAGAGACGTCGTCGAAGACGGGTGGAATGGCTACCTGGTTGCACCGCATGACGCCGATGCCCTTGCCTCGCGAACAATAGACTTGCTGTCCGACCGCGCTGGGGCAAAGGCAATGGGCGTCCGTTCCGCTGAACTTGTGCGGGAGCGATTTGCCCTGCCGTTGGTGGTCGATCAGTACTGCGACCTGTACGAAAACACACTCCGCGCGGGGCTTCCGCGACCGCTCCCTGCTGTCGCGCTTGAGGGCAGCCTCGCAGATCACCGGGGCGGAGCACGTCAATGATCCGGGACGCCTTGCTCGCCCTGGGAGTTGCGATGTCCTACGCGACGCAACTGGCCGTTCCGGGATTGCCGCTCGGCTATGGCGAATTGTTCATCGCGATCTGGATCGTTCTGGCGATTGGACGAATATTCGCCGGGGGTCGTCTCCAGGTCACACCCGCTTTTGTCCAACTGGCGAGCTTCTGGCTGATCTTGTCGCTGGCTTTGGGAATCGGCACGATCGTCGGCTACCTGACCACCGTCCTTTACTTGACCGGGCTGGTACATGACCTGATGGCCTACATGCTGCTGGCCGGCTTCACATGCCTGGCGGCCGCGGAGCCCGACGCCGATCGTCACCTTCGCCGCAGTGCCTGGTGGGTGATCGCCATCGCCAATGGAAGCTTCGTAATTCAGCTGGGATTGGCATTTGGGGTAGCCCACCAGCCCGGCGTCGACCCCTGGTTCTGGGACAGATTCCGGGGCTGGTCCGAGAACCCGAACCAACTTGCGCTCTATTGCGCGCTTTTTGGCCCCCTGGCTTTGCACCTTGCCACGACCACCCGCAACCCATGGCGCCGTTTGCTCGCATTCTCCAGCCTGATCCTGACCTTTTATGTCGGCCGGCTGACGAAGAGCGACACCTATCTCTACACCAGTATCCTGAGCTGCCTCGTCTTTCTCGGATTGCGGCTTCGTGCATGGATCGCAACAAGCGGTCGCGCCAGCCTGCCCCGCTTGGCAGCAATTGTGCTGTTGGCGGGTTCCTTGCCTTTAGCGCTGGCGATGACGCCCTACGCGCTCACCGAAGAGGCCAGCGTCGCCCATTTTGCCAAGAGCCTTACCAAGGACCAGGGTGGGGAAGCGACACTCGAAACGTTCGAACTCCGGCTCTATCTGTGGCAGGACGCGGTGGAAACGGGGTTGAAATCCGGGTCGCTGGGATTGGGCCCTGGGCCTCACCTCGAGCGCCCGCCCGTCGCCGACCGTCAATTTCTGCAGCGACCTTTCGAGGCCCATAATACCGTTCTTGACCTTTACCTGCAGGGCGGATTGCTTGCGGTGATGGCATTGGTCTGGATCGTGGGAGCCGCAATGTCGCTTGCCTGGCGAGCGGGATTCGACGCGCTGCTGGTGCTCGGTGCGTCGACGATAATCTTCAGCATGCCTCACCTGATCATCCGCCATCCGATCGTGTGGTTTTCGCTGGCTTTCTGCCTCGTTGCCGGAAATCCGACCGCACTTCGGCGGCAACTTGCCGAGCCCAGGGTGCCCTAAATGTGTGGGATCGCCGGAATTCTATTGGCTTCCGATGCCACAGACATAAAGCCGCTCCAAGCGATCGGGCGGATGACCGCATCGCTGCGTCACCGGGGCCCGGATGGCGAAGGGCTCTGGGCCGATCGCGAGGCTGGAATCGCATTGGGCCACAGGCGATTGGCAATTGTCGACCTGTCAGCCGCCGGGCACCAGCCGATGCATTCTGCCAGCGGCCGATACGTGATCACCTTCAACGGTGAGATATACAATTTTCGCGATTTACGTCGCGAACTTGAGGGTGCGGGCCAAACCTTTCAAGGCGCCAGCGACACCGAAGTGATGCTCAGCGCAATCGAGCATTGGGGGCTTGAAACCGCCCTCAAACGCTTTGCCGGAATGTTCGTGTTCGCATTGTGGGATCTGAAGACAAGAAGCCTTTATCTGGCCCGTGACAGGATGGGCAAAAAGCCCCTCTATGTTGCTTCGACCCGAGACGCATTGGTCTTCGCCTCTGAGCTGAAGGCGATCAACACCTTTCCGGGCTTCTCTCCCGACCTTGATCTTGATGCCGCGGCGGCAATGCTTTCAACGGGATGGGTGCCGGACCATCTCTGTATCTGGCGAGGCGTGTTCAAACTGCCGCCTGGTTCCGTCCTTTCCGTCACCGCGGCGAATTGTGCCGAAGACCGCAGCGCGGACCGTCTTTCGCAACGCGTTCACCGCTGGTGGTCACTGGCTGACGTTGCAGCCGATGGGCGACGGAACCCCGCTACCGGCACCGACGAAGATCTGGTTGACGAACTGGACAACCGGCTTCGGCTGGCCGTGCGGGAACGCATGATGGCCGACGTCCCTCTGGGTGGCTTCCTGTCGGGCGGGATCGACAGCTCAGCCGTGATCGCCCTGATGCAGGCTCAATCCTGCAAGCCGGTTCGCAGTTTCACGATCTCGTTCGCAGAGGGCGGCTTTGATGAAGCTCCATACGCAGCGGCCGTTGCCCGTCATCTGGGCACCGACCACTCCGAACTTCACCTCTCGCCCAGCGCCGCACGTGACGTCATTCCCGAGTTGCCGCAGGTCTGGGATGAACCCTTCGCCGATGAATCGCAGATACCGACCTTGCTCGTTGCCAGGCTCGCCCGTCAGCACGTCACCGTAGCGCTGTCGGGCGACGGCGGTGACGAATGCTTCGCAGGATACGGCCGCCACTTCATGGCGGAGCGGTTGAAACGACACCTGCGCCTGCCCCGACAACTGCGCCGAACCTTGGCGGCAGGGGCAGGTTTTTTCGCACGCGCCGGACGCGACGATGTCATCGGCAAACTGCCACTCTCTGCGAGCGCGAGGCATTTTATCCGGAGCGACCGGATGGAACGTCTCGCCCGGCTGCTCACGGCATCGAATGAAGACGAATTGTTTCAGCGGCTGGCGCGGCCACAGGCTGAAAACCTGGGACGTCAGCGGCCCACCGAACCAATCTACGGCCACGGCGGTCCGCCGCTTGACGACCTGCTCTCCCGTCTTCTGTGCGATGACATGGCGGGGTACTTGCCTGGCGATATCTTGGTGAAGCTGGACCGTGCCACTATGGCCAACAGCCTTGAGGGCCGGTGTCCTCTGCTTGACCACCGCGTTGTCGAATTCTCCTGGCGGCTGCCATCCAACATGAAAGTTCGTGATGGCGCCGGCAAATGGATCCTTCGTCAATTGCTACGCCGCTATCTCCCGCAGCACCTGATCGAGCGTCCGAAACAGGGCTTCGATGTCCCTATCGCAGCATGGCTGCGGGGTCCGCTGCGCAACTGGGCCAGCGATCTTCTCGCCGACATGCGAGCAGAAAGCAGTGACGTATTGGACGCTGCGAAGATCGACGCCTGCTGGCGCGATCACATTGATGGCCAGAACCGCTCGCGCGAATTGTGGTCCGCATTGATGTTCCAGGCCTGGCGGAGCCGAGCCAACCGGCAAGCACAGGAAACCGGCCCAATTCATGAACCCGATCTGGCAGGAGTATAAAATGGTAGGTTCCGCAATCAGCCCGATCCAGCTGCCACGGATCAATCAACCACCAGCACCGGTTCTCGAAGGCAGAGTGCACGTGCGGTCATTGCGCGAATATGTCGAGCCGGCCACCGCGTCGCACCAACTCTTCGTGATTCTGGCAAGGCGAAAATGGTCTATTGTTGCCTTCGCTGTGTTGGGCGGGCTGCTGGCGGGGTTGCTGGGAAGTCTTCGCCCGGTTCTCTACGAAGCAACTACTCAGCTTATCATCGACGCCCCATCGCGCGGTTCACTGCCCGTCGGCGCCCCGTCTTCGCAGGACCTCGTCGATTCAAGCATAGATGACCACATCACGATGCTATCGTCGCAAGACCATCTGCGCCGCGTCATGGCGGCACTGCGCAAGACAGGTGCGGCTGAAACCGGACAGGACAATTCCGCTAGCGGGAATTCCCGGCTTGAGCCGTCTGCCATCCCTCCCCCGAGGACACGCTCGCTTGCCGGTGGTCTACTGGACCGACTGTGGCCAGGAGCGGACAAAACAATCAGCGATTCACAGGCCGAGGATGCCTCTGAATTGAGAGCCTTGCGGCAAGGAATGCGGGTCGGGCAGGAGCTGCGATCGAGAGTAGTCTCCGTCGCTTTCGCCGATGACAGTCCCGCGCGGGCGGCGCTCGTGGCCAACACATTCGCTCAGGTCTATGTCGACAATCTGATAAGGAGAAGGCAGGCATCCGACCAGCAAGAACTCGATGCGATCACCACCAGCCTGCCCAGGCTGCAAAACGATCTGCAGGCAGCGGCCGACCGCCTTGAGAAATATCGGTTGAGCCACGGAGCCATCGACCAAGGCTCGGCGGACAATGCAGCCAGGGAACGGGCCGACCTCAGCCAGCAATTGTCGATGTCAAACGCAGATCTCGCCGCTGTGGAAACTCGGCTGCGACATGTTCAGGAGCTTCGAGCGCAGGGGGCTTCTTTCGTCTCCGTGGCCGAAGCCATTGGCGGGCCTGAACTTGCCGATCTTGCGGCTCGACAGGCTCGCGCGCCTGCGGACCAAGAACTCAGAAACCTGACCGAAAGCAAGGTCGAACAAGGCATCGACAAGATTGCTGCGGACGCAAACATTTTCCGTGCCCAGATCGCCACTCTTGAGAGCCGGAAGGCCATTTTGGATGCGGTCATGGCCGACACCGCCAGCCGGCTTTCCGGGTTGCGGGTTCTCGAGCCGCAGGTCAGTTTGCTGACCCAGCGATACAACGAACTTCTTGGCCGGCAACAGGATTTGACGCGGCGTATCGGAGTTCCCTCGGCTGGAATTTCCATCCTATCGGCGGCATGGCCGCCGACCATCCCGCAGACCTTGCCCGCCATCTTCCTTGTTCCGCCCGGGATGATTGTGTTCGCTATACTGGGCGCGATTTTCGTCACGATGCGCAATCACTTCGATCGGACTTTCCGCGGTGAGACCGAGGCGGAAGCGGTGCTCAAGGTTCCATGTATGGGGCAGATTCCCGAAGCAGGCAGGGTGCATGCCAAACGACTGCGAACCCTTGTCCTGGGCGAGCGCAGCTCCGCCTATAGCCGCGCCGTGACGTCGTTGCTGATTGCTGCGGCGCCCAATGCGCTGAGGGCTCGTTCGTCGTACACGGCGCTTGTCACCTCCAGCGTCCCGGAGGATGGGGGGACCGAGCTCGCATGGAGTCTGGCGCTGGCCGGCACGCGGATGGGCGGTCGTGTTCTCTTGATCGATCTTGAACGCAAGGGCGTTCAACTCACGCTCGAGTTCCTGCATCAGTTCAGCGAGCGCAAGAGCCGCCATTCCTTCGCTGATTATGTCTGCAATCGCAGCAACCTGGAAAACGCCGTGGCCAGTCTGCATGAAATCGGCATCGACGTGATGACCGCTGCTCCGTCGGACGATCTGCTGGCGGTGTTGTCCTGCGAGGATGGGGGCAAAGTGATGGCGGATCTGCACTTGACCTATCGCATCGTCATCATAAACCTGCCGTCGGCGCTCGGGCGGCCGGAAGCCAAATTTCTGGCTGGATGGGCTGATGCGGTGCTTTTTGCCGTCCGATGGAGGAAAACGCCACGTACCCTCGCTCGCGGGGTGCTGGAACTCCTTCAGGGCAACGGTTCTCTTGCGGTACCCGTCGGCAGCGTCCTCACGCAAGTGAACTTGAAAAAACATGCCGGATATCGGCTCGAGGATAGCGCCGACCTCTTGCGCGAGCAGATAGCATGACCAAGCATAGGCTCGTCCTTGGGCCGCGGACGATCCGGGGGCGGTTCATCCAGGGAGCGGCCCGGACGATTCAGGGTGCAGCCTGTCCGCAGAGCGCGTCATTCAGGTGAATGATGGCAACGTTCGGTGTGCATCGTAGGCTGCGGCAATCCCCGATATTTGCCTCCCTCGGAAGCGCGAACCGATGGCACTGAGCGACCTTCTGAGACCCAAGATGGTTCCCGCGGCCGACACAGCCATCATCGCTGTTCGGCCGAGCACGATCGGTTCGATCATTCGTGCAGCTGGTGAGGTGTCGGCGATGGCAATTGTCGGCCAACTCACCCTTCTTGCTGCGATTCCGGTCTTGGCGCGGCTCTATTCGCCTGCGGATTTCGGCATCTTTACGATTTATCTGTCGATTGTGAACATACTCGCCGGGGTCGCAGCATTGCGCTTCGAGGCGTCACTCTATGGGGTTAAGGGGAGCGCCCAGGCCTATGTGACGGTCAAGCTTATCCTTTTGGCTGTGTTCGTGACCACCGTCCTGGCCTTTTCGGCCGGACAGATGCTGTCGAACCTTGCTCCCAACCGCCTCGGCTCGCTTGCCTGGCTCATTCCGATCGGAATGGGAGGCGCAGGTCTGGTCGAAGCCATGAACTGCTGGAGCCTGCGTGCTGGGCTTTTGCGCGACTTTGCCCTTGGGCGGCTGATCCTGCCGGCGAGCATGGCTGCACTGCAATTGGTTTTCGGCATTGCCAACCTTGGCGGCGAAGCGATGATCCATGCCCATATTTTGAGCCAGTTCGTCTTTATCGGGTATATCGGTTATCGGGTGACGAGCTGGGAGGATTTGCGCGGCATCGCCCGGGCACCTTGGCGTGCGGTGTTCGAAAAGGCCCGGCGGGAATACAAATTTCCTCTGTTCGATATCCCCGCAACACTCGCGAGCATAGCGATCAACAATCTTCCGGCAGTTCTTGTCGGTGGGCTGTTCGGCACCGCATTTGCCGGATATTTGGGCGTGGCAACGCGCCTGGTTACCGGTCCAGTGACGCTGATCGCTTCACCGCTCAGCAATGTTTTTGTCGCCGAAGCAAACCAGAACAACAATCGTGGACACCTGCTTGGCGTGGCACGCGGGCTTCTCCTGCTGGCCGCCGGCTTTACCGCGGTGCCGATATTGCTGCTTGGACTCGCCGCGCCCTATGTGGTCGTTCCGCTCCTGGGCGAGCCTTGGATGCCCACCGCGGAAATCATGACCGCACTGGCGCTGATGGGCGCGGCACAAGCGTTGTCTACTCCGCTTAGCGACGTTCCCGCTCTGCTACGTCGGCAAGGAACAAGACTGGTCATCGACCTCGCACGAGCGGTTCTCGTGTTTGGCCCGCTGCTCGCCGGCGCCCAGGCGGGCTGGCAGCCAGTCACCGTCATCTATTTCATGGCCGCCGGCGGCGCGTCGGGTTTCGCTCTGAAAATGGCAGCATCGCTGTATTTGTTGACCCACGACCCCCAACCAGCAGGCGCTGCAACGTGCATCCAACATGAATGTCTCGAGGAAAAAACACCATGAATTCGTCGTCGGTTGACAATCTTCAAGCGGCAGTTGCGGTCACCCAGCATGACCGTGCCGATGTCTCATGGTCACGCCCTTTTATCTCTGTCGGGATACCAACCTTTCGCCGGCCCGATACGATCCGCAGGGCGATCGACAGCGTCCTGGGTCAGGATTACTCCGATTGGGAGTTGGTCGTGAGCGACGACGAGGGACCGGAGGGCGAGACCTGGGCTATCGTGACCGACTATGCACGAAGCGAACCTCGCATCCGCATCATCGAGAACAGCCGAGGTCGCGGTCAGGTGGAGAACACCAACAACGCTATGCTGGCTTGCGCTGGACGGTGGATCAAGTTGCTGCACGACGATGACTGGCTTGCGCCAGGTGCACTCAGGACATTCGCCGAAGTTGCCAAACAGCACCCGTCGGTTGCCTTCATGACGTCAGCCGCAAACATAATCGAGGACAAGCGAGTGAGATTTCGCCAAGTCCCCAAGGAGCAGGAAGCGATCTCCCTTTATTCCAGCCAGCAGTGCCTGATGGACCTCTATCTGGTGCGCGCGACACGCTGCCTGGGGATCATTCCATCCACATTGTTGATCAACAGCGACGTCATTCGTGCCGGCTGCTTGATGCGCACGCACAAAGAGATTCCGGCCGGAGTGGATCAACTGTTCTTCGTCGATCTAGCCAGCCATGGGGACATGGTGGCGATAAGCGATCCGCTTACCTTTTATGATGCAACGAGCCATCCAAGCATTACCACGTCAAAGAGTTTCCGCGAGGTCGACGAAGTGACCCTCGCCGTCAAGCAGCTTAACTGGAATCTCATCAAAGACCGCAACCATCTCCCGCCTCCCGAGACATTGCTGCGGGCGCTGCGGGTTGCTCGTATTCCCATGCGGTTCCACCAGCAGTCCTGGTTGACCACGTTCCTGGATGGGATACAGATCTTCCGGCCTTCGGTCATGAAGGTGGCGGGCTGGCACGTGCTTAATCACGTGTTTGCAATCCGCCCAAGATTGGGCCGGGTGCGCACGCGACGGCGGTAAGGTGAGGCTGGCCGACAAGCACATCAGCGACAGATTGCGCGCACAAGCCTGTTGTGCGCGCGCATGGTAAAGGCGTTTGCCTCACGGCAAAACGCATATGCGCCCAAGAAGAGCTACCAGTTCCGCCTGTCGCCGTGTTTCGGTCTTGGCGAACAGCGACGCCAGCTGCGACCTTATCGTGGTCCGGCTCAAGCGCCGCTTGCGGGCTATTTCCAAAGGGGCATCGCCCTGCGCCAAGCGCAGTGCGAGCTGCGTTTCGGCACTCGTCAGACCAAACATTCTTTGCAGCGTCTGGGGATTTGGCCCGGACCTGTTTTCACGATCCAGCAGCGCCACGATGCTTGTCGCGTCAGGCGTTGCTATGCCCTTCTCGTTCAATATCAGGGGCCTGTCGCCCATGCCTCGGATCACCACCCATGAAAGCGTGCCAGGAGAAAAATTGCCCGGCACGTTTGCGATCAGCCGTCTCAGCGCAGCAAATACCTTGCTGGCCGTATCGGCTGCCTCGCCTTCGCGCTCCAAGGTGTTTTGAGCGGCTGAATTCCACTCCATGACCTTCCTGTCGCTGTTCAGGATCAGGTAGCCACAACCGATGCGATCAAGCATTCTCACAACAGATGCAAGGCTGCTCTGCCGTGGCTCGACAGCAACGCTGTCGAACCGTTGTGGTGCTTGATGCCAAGCGGAAGCATGGTCACCTTGCGTTCTCAAGGCGGAGACAGGCTTTCCCCCGAAACTTCCATATTGGCGACCAAGAATTCCATCATCTTGCCTACCAACCAGTGCCATTTTCTTACCTCCCGCAAAACGGCAACGCCTCCCAGTCAAAAGGAGGTGCCTTAAACATGTCAGTCAGGTCGCTTGGAGAGTAGCGGTCCGATCCGCCCCCGACATCGGACAAAATGCGCGCTACAATCCCGGGGAACAATCCTGCGGTCGGACTAGTCTGTACGCTTTTCGGTCTAATCTCGACGGACTAGTCAGAAGGTTATAGTCTGGCACATGCGTTTGCATTCGCTCAGTTTGCATCCGAACAGCTCAGGCAAGTTGCTGACCCGCCTTGCCTCGATGTCGGTCCTGATAGCGACACTTGCAGTCGAGACAGCGCTGCCGACCTCTGTGGCATACGAC
>NZ_RZPB01000400.1:0-5690 GCF_003998535.1 Mesorhizobium sp. M7A.F.Ca.AU.002.02.1.1
CTGCAGGGCATCAAGTCGGCCGGGGCCCTGCAGGCCGACCTGGTTCTGCAATAGGCGATGCCGATGAAGCGCTCCTTCCCACGCCACGACAGACGCCGCAAAGCCGCGATCCTGCTTGCGACCGCTTTTCTCGCGGCTCTGCCCTTTGCCGGCGGCACCGCGCGCGGCGAGGAGACGGTCCGCCAGGTCCTGCCGGGAGCACAGGTGGCGGCGGCGCCGCAGCAACTGACACGGGAAAAGGCGCCGGACCAAAGCGAGATCGAGCGCTTCTGCTCAAACATCGCCGATGCCGCCCGCGACCGCCGCTATGTCCTGCAGGCGCAGGAACTGAAGCAGCTCCAGGCTGGCATTGACGAGCGCATGAAAGCTCTTGATGCAAAGAAAGCTGAATACGAGACCTGGCTGAAGCGGCGCGAGGTTTTCCTGGCCCGGGCCGAGGACGGCGTCGTCCAGATCTACGCCGGTATGAAACCCGACGCCGCCGCCGAGCGGCTGGCCATCGTCAACGCCGACCTGGCTGCGGCTATATTGATGAAGCTCGATTCACGCAAGGCGAGCGTCATCCTCAACGAAATGGACCAGAAGGCGGCGGCGACGCTCACCGGCATTATGGCCAGCGCAGCCCGAAGGGTAGATCCGTCATGATCCGGAAGATGCTTGTCCTGTGCGCGGTTACTACCATGCTGTCCGGTTGCGGAACCAACCTCAAGGAGGTCGGCAGAGAGCCGGCCCTGTCCCCGGTCGGCTCCGGCATCGATGGCGGCAGCACCGGCTCGCTCTATCGATATCCGCAAACGCCGCCAGCGCCGGTCAAGAAATTCTCGTTGTGGGACGACCGCCAGAGCCGGCTGTTCACCGACCCGCGGGCGCTGTCCCAGGGCGACATCCTGACGGTCAAGATCAAGATCAACGATCGCGCCAACTTCAAGAACCAGAACGACAGGAGCCGCACCGCCAATCGCAAGCTCGGTTATGACCTCAGCGCGCAGTGGGACAAGTGGAGCACCGCCGGCAAGGGCGCCGGGGCGCTCACCTCCACCACCGACACGACGGCTGACGGCGAGATCAAGCGCTCGGAAACGCTTGAACTCAATGTCGCGGCGATCGTCACCGATGTGCTGCCCAACGGCAATCTGATGATCACCGGATCGCAGGAAGTGCGCGTCAATGCCGAGCTCAGGGTGCTGACGCTCGCCGGCATCGTGCGGCCGGCCGATATCGGCGCCGAAAACACCATCCCCTACGAACGCATCGCCGAGGCCCGCATCTCCTACGGCGGACGCGGTCGCATCACCGAGGTCCAGCAACCTGCCTACGGCCAGCAGATCCTCGACCAGGTTCTTCCGTTCTAGGATCGGGGCAGGTCGCCGTGGCAAATATTGAACAGGTTCAGCCGCGCAAGGGTCCCTCCCCTGTCATTCAGGCCGGCATGCTGCTGCTTGTGACGGCGGCCGCCATTGGCGTGGGTTGGATGTCCGGCGGTTATCTCAAGGGCGTCGGCGCACCGGCGTCGGTACCGGTCGCGCCTGAGAACGAAGGTAAGATCATGCAGCCCGCCGCAGCCGAGCAACCAGGCCTGGGCCCGATGCTTGTCGTGCTGGCGCCGATCACCACCAACATCGCCTCGCCTGCCGGCACCTGGATCAGGATGGAGGTGTCCGTCGTCTATGACGCGCCGCAGCCACAGGCAATGTCGGATGACATCCACCAAGATCTCCTGGCCCTGGTGCGCACGTTGAAGATGCATCAGATCGAGGGAGCCAGCGGCTACCAGCACCTGAAGGCCGACCTCGAAGAACGCGCCGCGATCCGCAGCCAGGGTCACGCCAAACAGGTACTCATCAGGACATTGCTGCTCGAATGAGAAAGTTCCTTCTCGCCACCGCCATGATCGCCGCCGCCACCTCCATCGCGGCGGCTCAGCAGCTCGATCTCGGCGGCATCGGCAAGGCTGACGGCACCACCGTCGGCTACATCATCCAGATGTTCGGCCTGCTGACTGTTCTGTCGGTCGCGCCGGGCCTGCTGATCATGGTGACCAGCTTCACCCGCTTCGTCATCGCCTTCTCGATCCTGCGCGCCGGCATCGGCCTGCAGTCGACACCGGCAAACCTCATCCTGATTTCGCTGTCGCTGTTCATGACCTTCTATGTCATGGCGCCGACCTTCGATCAGGCCTGGAACACCGGCGTCAAGCCGCTGATGGACAACCAGATCACCCAGACCGAAGCCTTCGACAAGATTTCCGATCCGTTCCGCACCTTCATGCTGCACAATGTGCGTGACAAGGATTTCGACCTCTTCGCCGATCTCGCCCGCGAGCGCGGCCAGACCGTTTCGCGCGACACCGTCGACCTGCGCATCCTGGTGCCCGCCTTCATGATCTCGGAGATCCGGCGCGGCTTCGAAATCGGCTTCCTGATCGTGCTGCCATTCCTGGTCATCGACCTGATCGTCGCCACCATCACGATGGCGATGGGCATGATGATGCTGCCGCCCACGGTGGTGTCGCTGCCGTTCAAGATCCTGTTCTTCGTCCTGATCGACGGCTGGAACCTGCTTGTCGGCAGCCTGGTGCGCTCCTTCAACTGACTCTGCCGCGCCGGCTCGAAATTCCAGCAATATATTTTCGATTAACCGTCCGGTTTAGCCCTTTGGTAGGGACTTGCCCGCATATTCGCTCGCAGATGGCGGGTGATCGATTTCAGAGATCATTGGCATGATGCCGCACCGTCATACCGGGAGGCCCGGTATGTCAAAAAAACACCTGTAAAAACCAAGGTACGAGTACCATGTCCAGCATCATGACGAACTCCGCCGCGTTGACGGCTCTGCAGAGCCTTAACGCCACCAGCAAATCCCTCCAGGACACCCAGGCCCGCATCTCGACCGGTTATCGCGTCTCGCAGGCCTCAGACAACGCCGCTTACTGGTCGATCGCCACCACGATGCGCTCCGACAACCAGGCAATGTCCACCGTTTCGGACGCTCTCGGCCTCGGCGCCTCGAAAGTCGACACCGCCTATACCGGCATGAACAGCGCGATCTCCACCATCAACCAGATCAAGGCAAAGCTGCTGGCTTCCTACGGCCAGACGGACGCCTCGAAGGAAAAGACCCAGACCGAAATCACCGCTCTTCAGGCGCAGATGAAGTCCTACGCCGACGGCGCCACCTTCTCCGGCACCAACATGCTGTCCGTAGACAGCGGCTCAACAGCCACGACGGCTGCCGATGTGAAGATCCTTTCGGCCTTCAACCGTGACGCGGCCGGCGCATCTTCGATCTCGACCATCGACGTCAAGGTGGAAAGCATCAAGCTCTATGAAGCTGGTACCACCTCGGGCCTCGCGAAGGGCATCCTTGACACGTACCGCCTCGGCAGCGACGGCAGTGTGGCCGCAGCGGTCTCCGGCACGCAGACAGCTCTAGGGGCGGCTGCACTGGCCACCGACACCTATTCGGCCGCCTCGCTTTCCATCTTCTCGGGTGGCACGGCTGCCAGCGATTCGCAGATCAAGCAGATGCTGACCGTCATCGACTCCGCGCTCGCCGATATGACCAACTCGGCCACCACGCTCGGCGCCGCCAAGAGCAGTATCGACCTGCAGAAGACCTTCACCTCGGACCTGATGGACTCCATCGACCGCGGCGTCGGCCAGCTCGTCGATGCTGACATGAACAAGGAATCGACCCGTCTGCAGGCCCTGCAGGTCCAGCAGCAGCTCGGCGTGCAGGCGCTGTCGATCGCCAACGGTTCCTCGCAGTCGATCCTGTCGCTCTTCCGCGGCTGATCGCCTCCGCTCAACCACAGTTCGCACTAGAAATTCGGGCCGCGCCAAAAGCGCGGCCCTATTTGCGTTTGCTCCAGCCCCGCACAATCCTCGATCCTTAACTCTCAAAAGCCAGCTTTTAACAGGCTGTTAACCATGCCGCGCTAGTTATGGTTAACCAATAGCTTACGACAGTTGGCGAATCGGTCCGAACGGCACGATGCCAATCGTTGAACAGGCCCATCCGGCATGTCTGAGCATGTCGGCTTTTGAGAAGGAGCGACTTTCTTGGCGAGCATCATGACCAACGCCTCGGCGTTAACCGCACTTCAAAGCCTCAGCGCCACCAACAAGTCGCTCGAACAGACACAGGCCCGCATATCGACCGGCTATCGGGTCTCGCAGGCTTCGGACAACGCCGCCTATTGGTCGATCGCCACCACCATGCGCTCGGACAATTCGGCCCTGTCGACGGTGCAGGATGCACTCGGCCTCGGCGCCTCGAAAGTCGATGCCGCCTACACCGGCATCACCAACGTGCTGACGACGATCGGCCAGATCAAGACCAAGGTGTTGTCCATGGTCGGCCAGACGGATGCCGCCAAGGCGAAGACCCAGACCGAGAT
The DNA here is from genome assembly GCF_003998535.1 of Mesorhizobium sp. M7A.F.Ca.AU.002.02.1.1. Lineage (NCBI taxonomy): Bacteria > Pseudomonadati > Pseudomonadota > Alphaproteobacteria > Hyphomicrobiales > Phyllobacteriaceae > Mesorhizobium > Mesorhizobium sp. M7A.F.Ca.AU.002.02.1.1. The sequence goes on from NZ_RZPB01000400.1 coordinate 4,400, forward strand.
CAAGGCGCTTCAAACGCAGATGAAGTCCTTTGCCGATGCGGCCACCTTCTCCGGCTCGAATTTCCTCGCGGTGACCTCCAAGCAGGTCACGGCCGCCAATGATGGCGTCCAGCCCGACTCGCAGATCGTGTCCTCATTCAATCGCTCTTCATCCGGCGCTGTCTCGATCGGAACGATCAACATCAATGTCGAGGGCACCAAGCTTTTCGACTACGGCCTTGCCGCCGAGGTCAAGAACCAGGGCGTCCTCGATCGCCAGACCTCCATCTATTCCACGGGCGCCGCCCAGACCCTGTATGACAACGCCTATGCTGGCGTGATCGCGGGCGGAGGAACGGATATCGCCGCGAACACTGCCGGCCAGACGGCGGCGGGAGCGGTCACCAAGGTCGACAATATTTCCGCCTACAACCTCGACATCACGGCCCCAGGGGTGACCGACGGCATCATCACCCAGATGGTCACCATGATGGACAAGGTCATGGCCCAGTTGACTGATTCCGCCACCATCATCGGTTCGGCCAAGAGCTCGATCGACCTGCAGAAGACCTTCACCCAGAGCCTGATGGACTCCATCGACCGCGGCGTCGGCCAGCTCGTCGACGCCGACATGAACAAGGAATCGACCCGCCTCCAGGCCCTGCAGGTGCAGCAGCAGCTCGGCATCCAGGCACTGTCGATCGCCAACAGCTCCTCGCAGTCGATCCTGTCGCTGTTCAAGAACTAATCGCGGGCGCCACCGGCGCCCTCCTTTCGCATCCCAACTGACGGGCCGCGCCGCAAGCGCGGCCCGATTTCATTTTCGCACAAGCTTCGAAGACTAGAGTTCCGGCGGACAATCATGCTGGGAGTCGTCGAACCGTGCCGGAACAGATCCAGAGCATCATCTCGAATCTCCGCGGGTTTGGCGTGAAGCGCCTCGCCATGCTGGCGGGCATCGCCGTTCTGGTGATGGGCGTCATCGGCATCGCCTCGGTCTATCTCAACCGCCCCGCCTACGACACGCTCTATGTCGGGCTCGACCGCGCCGACGTGAACCAGATCGGCCTGGTGCTCGGCGAAGCCGGTATCGGCTTCGATGTCGGCGCCGACGGAACCTCGGTTCTGGTGCCGGCCGGCACCACCGCCCAGGCGCGCATGCTGCTCGCCGAAAAGGGCCTGCCGACCAGCGCCAATGCCGGCTACGAACTGTTCGACAATGTCGGCTCGCTCGGCCTCACCTCGTTCATGCAGCAGATCACCCGCGTGCGCGCGCTTGAAGGTGAGATCGCCCGCACCATCCAGTCGATAT
>NZ_RZPB01000401.1:0-5665 GCF_003998535.1 Mesorhizobium sp. M7A.F.Ca.AU.002.02.1.1
GCTCTATTTGGTCCAGCCGGGCGGCGATGCCATCCGTTATGGCGTCGGCATCGGCAAGGACGGTTTCCGCTGGTCCGGCCGCGCCAACATCCAGTACGGCAGGGAATGGCCGACCTGGACGCCGCCGCCGGAGATGATCGCCCGCAAGCCTGAACTGGTGAAATGGCAGGCCGGACAGCCCGGCGGCCTCACCAATCCGCTCGGCGCGCGTGCCCTCTACATCTACCAGGACGGCAAGGACACCGGCTATCGCATCCACGGTTCGCCCGAATGGTGGAGCATCGGGCAAGCGATGTCGTCGGGCTGCGTGCGCCTGATCAACCAGGACATCATCGACCTCTACAGCCGCGTCTCCAAGAAAAATCCGGTCGTCGTCGTCTGACGCTTATGCGGCGTGTTGGCGCCGCTCGAAACTCCCGTTGCGCGATGCGACAAGACAGGCCAAGGTGCCTTGAAAACCATCGCGCCGGGAGAAATCAAGCATGGCTGGAACGTTTGTCATCGCGCAGGGCGGCGGCCCAACCGCCGTCATCAACCAGACGGTTGTCGGGGCGACGCTGGAGATCCGCAAGCGGCATCCCGGTGCCAAGGTGCTGGGCTCGATCCATGGCGTGCGCGGCATCCGTGACGGCAATTATGTCGACCTTTCCGCCATTCCGGAAGACCGCCTGCGGCTGATTGCCGGCACGCCGAGCGCCGCCCTCGGCTCGACGCGCGACAAGCCCGACGCCGCCTATTGCGATGTCATCCTCAACGGCCTGAAGAAGGCCGGCGCCGACGCCTTCATCTATATCGGCGGCAACGACACGTCGGGTACCCAGCAGATCCTGACCGACGCCGCCGGCGGCTCAATTGCCTTTGTTCATGCGCCAAAAACCATCGACAATGATCTCGAGGAAAACGACCACACGCCGGGCTTTATTTCGGCGGCCGAGTTCGTCGCCGGCGCCTTCCTGTCCGTCGATCTCGATTTTCGCGCGCTGCCCGGCATCTATGTCGGCATCGTCATGGGCCGGCATGCGGGCTTCCTGACCGCGGCTGCCGCTGCCTGGCAGCTCGACCCCGACAGCGGCCCTCATCTCGTCTACGTGCCCGAGCGGCCGTTCTCGGCCGCTGGCTTCATCGACGACGTGCGTGCCACGCTCGATCGCCACAAGCGCTGCATCGTCGCCGTTTCGGAAGGCGTCAGCACCGCCGACGGCAAGGCATTGGTCGAAAGCCTGGTGCCGCCGGACAAGCTTGAGCGCGACGCGCATGGCAACGTCAAGCTGTCGGGCAGCGACCTGCCGGCCGCACTCGAGCGCGCGTTGGCGGAAGGCCTGCCCGGCAAGCGTGCCCGCGTCGACGCGCTCGGCTACATGCCGCGCGGCTATATCGGCGCCATCAGCGCGGTCGACGCGCAGGAGGCTTTCGATGCCGGCGCTTTCGCGGTCACCGTCGCCGAACAGGGCGGCGGCTCGGTGGCGCTGCAATATGACGGCACCAGAACGGTGCTGAAGAAAGTGCCGCTCAAGAACGTCGCCGGCAAGACCCGCCACATGCCTGACGATTTCATGAAGCCCGACGTCAATCAGCTGTCGGATGCCGGCATGGCCTATCTCAAGCGGCTGGTGCCGGAAAAGTACAAGGTCGGGAAGCCCTTCGTCTGATGCCGGGCTCACACCTGATGCCCGGCTCACTTCGTATGCCGGACTCACACTTGATGCCGAGCTGGTTCAGCAGGAGCGTGGTCGACGGCAAGACGACGATGCTGACCGAGCCCTTCGTGCATGCCTATGTTCGGGCCAATATCTGGCATCTGCGCGGTCGCGATGCCGACCTGCTCGTCGACACCGGTATGGGCATCTGTCCGCTGGCGCCGCAGATCGAGACGCCGCAGGGCAAGCCGTTGCTGGTCGTTGCCACCCACATCCATCTCGACCACGTCGGCTCGCTGCATGAATTCCCGTTGCGGGCCGGGCCAAGAATGAGCGCGGCTCGGTTCGAGACCATGGATGAGGCCGCGACTTACGCCTACATGTTCCACGACCTCGAGGGTGCCGTCTCGAAACTGCCGGCGTCCGGATGGAAGTCGGCCGACTACAGGATCCCGCCCGCGCCGTTGACGCGAACCCTGGACGAGGGCGATGTCGTCGATCTTGGCGACCGGCAATTTCGCGTGCTGCATTTGCCGGGCCATTCACCGGATTCGATCGCGCTGTTCGACGAGGCCGACGGACTGTTCTTCAGCGGCGATGCCATCTACGACGCCATGCTGATAGACGACCTGCCGGATTCCGACCGGGCCGCCTATATCAGTACGATGCGGCGCCTGCTCGACCTGCCGATCCGTATCGGTCATGGAGGACACGGACCGAGCTTCGACGGCAAGCGCATGCGCGAGATTGCTACGGCCTATCTCGGACGAATCGCCGGTGGCTGAGGCTCCAGCGAGGCAGCAAGGCGCGACCCGACGACTTTGTGACCCTGCCGCCGTGCGGATATTAAATCTTCGTAAGGTCGCCCGAAAACCCTAAATCGGGCCAATCCGCGCCCTAGATGCAAGGCCGTCGATCCGGTTGGCTGCCATGTAGGCGAGACGGGCAATTGCAACCTCGACACGCCGATGACCGATTTCCCGCATGGGAGGCCACGGCGCTGGATCAACTCTCGCCCGGACAAACGACCATGTCAGATATCCTTCGTAGGCATCGCGTCGCGGCCTTGCTGGGCGCTGCGCTGATCATATCCCCCTTCGTCATGTCTTTCGCCCAAAGCGCGGGCAACACCGTTCCGACGACCCAGACACCTGTTGCCGGCATCACTGCGCCCAATGGCTCGTTCGCACCCATCGTTGCCGCCGACAAGCCGGCGGTGGTGACGGTCACCACGGTCATGAAGGCACAGCCTGAAACGATGAGCGATGCCTCTCCTTTCGACGGCGGCTCGCCTTTCGACGACTATTTCCGCCAGTTCTTCGGTGACCAGGGCATGCCGACGCCCAAGACGCCGCCGCAACAGCAACCGCAGCGCGCCGAGGCGCTGGGTTCCGGCTTCATCGTCGCCTCCGACGGCACCATCGTCACCAACAATCACGTCATCGATGGGGCCTCTTCGATCAAGGTGACGCTCGACGACGGCACCGAACTTCCGGCCAAGCTCATCGGCCGCGATGCCAAGAACGATCTCGCCGTGCTGAAGATCAAGTCGGACAAACCCCTGCCGACCGTCAAATGGGGCGATTCCGACAAGCTTATGCCAGGCGACCAGGTGCTGGCCTTCGGCAACCCGTTCGGCATCGGCACCACCGTCACGGCAGGTATCGTCTCGGCGCGCGGCCGTGACCTGCATAGCGGGCCGTTCGACGATTTCATCCAGATCGACCCGCCGATCAACCACGGCAATTCCGGCGGCCCGCTGGTGGATGTCGCGGGCAATGTCGTCGGCATCAACACGGCGATCTATTCGCCCAATGGCGGCAGCGTCGGCGTCGGCTTTGCCATTCCGTCGGACCAGGCCCAGAAGGTGGTGGCCAAGCTGATGAAGGGCGGCTCCATCCAGTACGGCTATCTCGGCGTTCAGATCCAGGAGGTGACACCGGATGTCGCGAGCGCCATCGGGCTCGACCATCCCGGCGGCGCGCTGGTTTCAGAGGTCAATGACGGCTCGCCGGCGGCCAAGGCCGGCATCGAGACGGGCGACGTCATCACCAGCTTTGCCGGGCAGGACGTGAAGGACCCCAAGGACCTGTCGCGGGCGGTCGCCGATGTCGCGCCGGGCGCCATGGAAACGGTCGACGTCTGGCGCAAAGGCAAGCCGATGCGGATTTCCGTCGATGTCGGCCAGAACAGCGCCGATGCGAAGACCGCGTCGCTGGATGACGGGTCCGACACGCCCAGCGCCGGGCGCGCTCCGGCGATAGGGCTCGGCTTGATGGATATAACGCCCGACATTCGCCAGCAGATGAACCTAGCCGGCAAGCAGCACGGCGCGGTGGTTGCCAGCGTCAATCCCGACAAAGCCGCCGCCGCTTCCGGAATACAGGCCGGCGACATCATCGTTGCCGTCAATCAGGTGCCGGTTAAGAACGCCAGGCAGGTAACCCAGGCAATCGCGCAAGCCGGCAAGTCTGGCCGCAAGTCGGTGCTGTTGCTGGTCGAGCGTGGCGACGCTCAGATCTACATCGCGGTGCCTTTTGCCAATGGCTGAGTAATGGCCTTGACGTGAACGGGACCGGCAGGGTTCGTCGGCGACGATCCCCTCCGGCCTCCGGCCGTCAAGATTTTGGTTGCCCGCCACGACATCTTCGAGAACATTGCATCAGGCTGATGTCGGCCCGATGCAGGAGATTGCCGCGATGGTCACCCGAGGTTTCTCTTCAGGACGGCGCCCGCCAACCGATGACGATGCCCGCATCCCGCCCGGCCAATATCTGGAACAGGGTTTTCCGGTGCTGTCGGCCGGTCCGACGCCGCGCGTGCGCACCGAGGATTGGTTTTTCACGCTGAAACATGGGCCACGGCCGATCAAGAAATGGAACTGGGCCGAGTTCAACGCGCTGCCGCTGACCAAGATGACGCGCGATATCCATTGCGTGACCGCATGGACCAAGTTCGACACGCCGTGGCAGGGCGTGCTGGTCGACGATATCCTTGCCGACGCGGGTGTGGAGCCGCCGACCGGCTTCACGCTGGCGCACGCGTTCGACGGTTACACCACCAATGTGCCGGTCAAGGATCTCACCGCCGGCAAGGCCATGGTCGCGCTGCTCTACGAAGGCAAGCCGATCACGCCGGATCATGGCGGCCCGGCAAGGCTGCTGGTGCCGCATCTCTATTTCTGGAAGTCGGCCAAATGGCTGAACGGCCTGCAATTCACCTCGCGCGACGAGCCCGGTTTCTGGGAATTGCGCGGCTACCATATCTATGGCGACCCATGGCGCGAGCAACGCTACACGAACGATCCATGAGCGATACGGCGGCAGTGCAGTCGCCCTGGCAAACAGCCGGCATCGTCCGCATCGAAAAGCGCACGCCGCGTGTCACCAGCTTCTTTTTTCAGCCGTCTCGGCCCTTCGCCTATCGCGCCGGGCAGCATGTCGACGTCAGGCTGACGGCGCCGGACGGCTATCAGGCGCGCCGCTCCTATTCCATCGCCTCCGCGCCCGAAACGAATGGCGCAATCGAACTGGCGATCGAAAAACTCGACGATGGCGAGGTTTCGCCCTTCTTCCACGAGGTCGCGGCAATTGGCGACGAAATCGAACTGCGCGGGCCGCTTGGCGGGCATTTCGTCTGGCCGAAGGATGAGAGTGGGCCGCTTGTGATGGTCGGCGGCGGTTCGGGCGTCGTGCCCTTGATGTCGATGATCCGCCACCGCGCCGCACGGAATTCAGCGGTGCCCGTCGTCCTGGTCTTTTCGGTCCGGGTCTGGGACGAAGTGATCTTTCGTGACGAGCTGATCGCCCTCGACGAGCGTCAGGACGGCTTCGAGCTGGTGCTGACACTGACCCGCGAAGCCGCACGCCGCCCGGCCGACTATGCGCGGCGGGTGGACGTCGTCGACCGTGAACAATCCGAGCCCTAAGCGGCGACCGGCTTCGGCCGGATTTGAAGCAGGGCAATCAAGAGCGACAAAAACCCCTTCAGCCACCTGAGCAGGAGGGAGAAGTTGTAGCCGGCGGCGG
>NZ_RZPB01000402.1:0-5658 GCF_003998535.1 Mesorhizobium sp. M7A.F.Ca.AU.002.02.1.1
GCCGGCATCGACGGAAGCGGCGGTGTCGAGTGAAAACGTGCCCGCAGCGCCGCCGGCCCGCTTTGCCAGCGCGGCGCGAGCGGTCTCGATATCCGCCGGGTCGACGGCTCGGGCCACATCCATAACGATGTCGCTGGGTGGAGAAATCGCCAAGAAAGTCCGCCTTTTACCGGTTTTCCCTGACCAGACCATGCCTCAACAAGCTTGTGGCAGGCTTGCGGGAAGGAGAGGGAGCGGAGTGCGGGGATCGGATCGAAGCTGCCGGCCGAGGGTGGGATTTCCGCCTCAGCCTCACTCCTTGACCGCCCCCGTCATCGAGGAGACGTAGTGCTCGACAAAGAATGAATAGAGCACCACCACCGGCAGGGAGCCGATCAGCGCGCCTGCCATCAGGGCTCCCCATTCATAGACGTCCGAACGTACGAGTTCGGTAAGCACGCCGACCGGCACGGTTTTGTTTTCGGACGACTGGATAAAGGTCAAGGCGTAGATGAATTCGTTCCATGACAGGGTGAAGGCGAAGATGCCGGCGGAGATCAGGCCGGGCACCGACAGCGGCAGAACTATCTTGGTCAGGATTTGCCAGCGGCTCGCTCCGTCGATCAGCGCGCATTCTTCCAGTTCGAAGGGTATCGAGCGGAAGTAGCCCATCAAGAGCCACGTGCAGAATGGAATGAGGAACGTCGGATAGGTGAGGATCAGTGCGAACGGCGTATCGTAAAGGCCGAGGTTGAACACCATCACCGACAGTGGAATGAACAGAATCGAGGGCGGCACGAGATAGGCCAGGAAGATCGCCAAGCCGACCTGCCGCGCCCCGGAAAACCTCAAGCGTTCGATCGCATAGGCTGCGAACACCGCCGCCAGCAGCGACAGGAAAGTTGCGGCGGTCGAGATGATGATCGTGTTGAGAAGCCAACCCGGATAGGACGTCTCGAAGAGCAGATACCGAATATGCTCGAGCGTCGGATGGACGACCCAGAACGGGTTGAAATTGGCATAATCCGTCATCTCGAGATTGGGTTTCACCGCCGTGATCGTCATCCAGTAGAACGGGAACAGCAGCACGATGACGAAGATCAGGAGCGGCAGATAAACGGTCACCACGCGCCGGGGCAGGCTCTGAAGATAGCCCATGCCGCCTTCATCCGTGTTCGGACGGTTGCTCGTTTCGATCGCGGCCATGTCAGTCTCCACCGCCCTGCTGCCATTTACGACGTTGCAGCCCGAAATAGCTGAAAAGGATCGCCGCAAGCAGGAACGGGATCATCGCCACCGCGATCGCGGCTCCCTCGCCAAGCTGGCCGCCGGAAATGCCGCGCTGGAACGAGAGCGTCGCCATCAGATGGGTGGCATTCACCGGCCCGCCGCGAGTCAGCACATAGATCAGCTGGAAATCGGTGAAGGTGAACAGGACCGAAAAGGTCATGGTGATGGCGATGATCGGCGTCAGCAACGGCAGCGTCACATAGCGGAACAACTGCCAACGGCTGGCGCCGTCGAGCGTCGCGGCCTCGTAAAGCGATTGGGGAATCGTCTGCAGGCCGGCCAGCAGCGTGATGGCCACGAAAGGAATGCCGCGCCAGACATTGGCGACGATCACCGAGGCGCGTGCGTTCTCCGGATCGCCAAGGAAATTGATGCGGTGGTCGATCAGTCCCATCTGCTGCAGCGCCCAGGAGAGGATGGAGAACTGCGAATCGTAGATCCACCAGAAGGCGATGGCCGAGAGCACCGTCGGCACCACCCACGGCAGCAGGACAATCGCGCGGAAGAACGATTTGAAGGGAAGGTTCTGGTTGAGGAGGAGCGCCAGCCAGAGGCCGAGCGCGAATTTCAGGATCGAAGCGCTGATCGTGTAGAGCAAGGTGTTGAAGACGGAGAGCCAGAAGACGGCGTCGCTCCACAGATATTCATAGTTTTCGATGCCGATGAAGATGCCGGGGCGGCCGATGCGGGCGTCGGTGAAGCCGAGCCAGACGCCGAGCCCCAGCGGATAGGTCAGGAAGACAAGCAGCAGTGCAGCCGCCGGAAGCATGAAGCCGAAGCCAAGTGCGTTCCGGCTTTCGCTCCAGCGCGATAGAATCCGTGAGAAGATCGAAGATCGCGGCTGGATAGCAGCTGACGGCACAGCCATGGGTCGGCTCCTGCTGAGGTCTCATTGATCGGCCGGATCGGCCACGATGCAATCCGAAGCCAGCCGGGCAGCCGCGCTGCCCGGCTGAGCCGGCTCAAACGCGATAATAGCGATTTGCCCGCTTCTCGGCCTCTTCCATTGCCTCTTGCGGCGTCGCCTGGCCGGTCACCGCTTTGGCGAACATATCGACCAGCACGTAGTCGGCCATGGTTGCCGCCGAAGCATAGCCGAGCGGCCCGGCATAGCCGTTAGGCCGCAGAGTAGCCGAAGCCTTGGCGTAAGCGGCGTTGTTGGGATCGGCAGTCCATACCGGGTTGTTGTCGAATGCCTTCAGGGTCTGGCAGCAATATCCGGCCGAGGAGGTGATCCAGTCCTTCATTTGCGGTTCCTCGAACATGAACTGCAAATACGCCTTGGCCGCGTTGGGGTAGGGCGTGTAATTGAAGATGACAGCCGTGGTCACCTGGAACAATTCGACGGATTTGCCGACAGGGCCGATGGGCAGGTTGGTGGTGCGTATGTCCTTGGCGATTTCAGCCAGCTTCGGATCATTGTCCTTATTGATTTTGGCGGTGTTGTAGGCCGAGATGCCGTTGGCGATGACAGCCAGTTCGCCGGCCAGGAAGGCGCGGTTGTTGTTGACGTCGAGCCAGCTTTCGGTGCCTGGAATGAAGGTCTTGTAGAGTTCCTGCGCGTATTCGATGGCCTTGAGGGTCTCGGGGCTGTTGATCGTTACCTTGCCGCTCTCGTCGACCATCTGGCCGCCATGGCTCCACAGCAGCCAATGAGCATAGTTGTTGCCGTCGCCGACGCCATGGCCATGCGTGAAGCCGGCCGGATGGCCCTTCGCCTGCAAGGCCTTGCAAAGTTCCAGGAAGCCTTTCGTGTCCTTGGGAAACTCCGAAAAGCCGGCCTCTTTCACCCAGCTTTCCCGATAGACGATGGCATTTCCGATCGTGGCCAGTGGCAGGCCGATGAATTTGCCTTCCCGGGTCGCATATTGCTTTGGTCCATCATGCCAGCCGCCGTATTTCGAGCCGAGATACTCGCCGAGTTCGCTCACGTCGTGCAGCTTGTCGGGATATTGGTGCGGGTCATCGAACCAGACGAACATCAGGTCGGGGCCGGAGCCGACATTTGCCGCGACCGCCGCCTTGGGGCGAATGTCCTCCCAACTTTCCTTGTCGACGCGGACCGCGACACCGGTCGCTTCGGTGAAGCGCTTGGTGTTGGCCAGCCATTGGTCCTCGTCGCCCTGGACGAAGGGCGACCAGCGCAGCAGTCTAAGCTTGGCGCCATCCTCGGGTTTGTATTTCGGTCCGTCCTGGGCAAGGGCCGGAGAGCTGATGAACCGACTTCCCAAGGCACCCGCCGCCGCGCCGGCGGTGGTGCGGATCACGTCACGTCTGGTGAACTTCATGCTCGTTTCCTCCTGCTTGTTGTCCTTGCCTGTGGTCCTACTGATCGGTACGTGTTTGGAACCTCTGTCCGGTTTCTCCGTGAAAGAGATGGATGAGGCCGGGCTCGGCCGTAAGCCGGATGGTTTCGCCCGGCGTGAAGGAATGTCGTTCCCGGAAATTCGCGACGATCTCTTCGCCGCCGGCTGTCCGGCCGATGAGCTGCACTTCGGACCCGGTTGGTTCAACCACCGCGACGGTGACCGGAATGCCCCGGTCGTCGGACAGCCGCAAATGCTCGGGCCTTATTCCCAGCACCACAGGCTCGCCATTGGGGATGGAAAGTGCCGAGGCCAACGGGACTGAAATCCCCCCGGCGCCGCGGAACGAGGGTGAGCCGTCAATAGCGATCTCGCCCCTCAGCAAATTCATGGCCGGCGAGCCGATGAAGCTGGCGACAAAAAGATTGTTCGGCCGGTCATAGAGTTCCAGCGGCGGCCCTATCTGCTCGACGATGCCGTCATGCATGACCACGATCTTGTCAGCCATGGTCATGGCCTCGATCTGGTCGTGCGTGACGTAGACTGTCGTCGTCTTGAGGCGCTGGTGCAGTTCCTTGATCTCGGCGCGCATCTGCACCCTGAGTTTGGCGTCGAGATTGGACAGCGGTTCGTCGAAGAGAAAGACCGCCGGATCACGCACGATCGCGCGGCCCATGGCGACGCGCTGGCGCTGGCCGCCGGAAAGCTGCCGAGGATAGCGCGCCAGCAACGGCACCAGCCCAAGGATTTCGGCCGCGCGGCGCACGCCTGCATCGCTCTCCGGCTTGGAAACTCCTTTGAGCATCAGCGAGAACGCCATGTTCTCGGCAACGGTCATGTGTGGGTAGAGCGCATAGTTCTGGAAGACCATGGCGACGTCGCGCTCCTTGGGCGCAACGTTGTTGACGACACGTTCGCCAATCGCGATCTGGCCGCGTGAAATCTTTTCCAGGCCGGCGATCATTCTGAGAAGGGTTGATTTTCCGCAGCCCGATGGTCCGACCAGAGTGACGAACTCGCCGTCCTCGATGTTCACGCTGACCCCGTGCAGGATCTCGACAGCGCCGAATGATTTGTAGACTTCGCCAATTGCGACAGACGCCATCGATCCTCCCAACAAATTCCTGCGACGTCGTCGAAGGAACAACGCTTCCGCTAGCGACAGCCCTGGCTCCTCCCAGGCTCACGCTAGGCCGAAACGGTAGCGCTACCAAACCGGGCTGTAAAGCGTTTAGGGGAAAGCCGAACCTTGGGAGGGTCCGCTTCGCGCCACACAATCCTCCCAGCTGCTCCTGCGTCCGCTTCTGCGCGATCAAGTCCGGCACCTGCGGTCGCAGCGTTCGCGTTCATCACAGTTGCGCACGTCCTTGTAGGCTCGCTCCGACCGGCGGCGATAAGGCTGGCTTCCTGCCTGGCGCTCGCGAGGTTCGCTTCCTGGCGTACGACCGCCTGGGCGATGCGACAAGCGGATTGAATAGCCCCTTTTCCGTCAGGGGCAGTCATTCCGGAACGATCCTTCCCGCTTGATTAGAATTCCACGTTGAGTTTTGCATTAAAGCCGTTCTGCTGGACGCCGGAGCCGAACTGACCCTGGTAGGCGACGCTGAGGGTTGCGGCATCGGTCAGGTTGAGATCGAACCCCGCTTCGATGGCGGCACTGTCCTTGGCGATCGGCACGCCAGCGATCGTGAAGGCATCACCGGCAGAGAAGGCATGTGTGCTGGTCGGTATGACGTCGCCATAGGCATGGCGCCAGCCCAGCATGCCGCGCGCTGTGGCATTGATGGCGCCGAGCGTGAAGCCGGCGGAGGCTCTGAGACCAAGCGTGGTGAAGGTGGCGTCGGTGGTCTGGCTTGCACTGGTCAATGCCGCCGCACCGCCCTTTTCCGTGAAGCCGTCCGTATGCAGGTTGACATAAGCGAGGTTGGCAAAAGGCTCGAAGGCCGCGACTGGCGTATCGATGCGATAGCCGAGTTCCCCGAACGCCTGGAAGGTGCCAGCGTTGTAGTCGCCGCTCAGGCTGTCGGCAAAGCCGGGCATGGCCACCGAGCGCGATGTCTTCATGTCATGCCACGTATAGGCA
>NZ_RZPB01000403.1:0-5640 GCF_003998535.1 Mesorhizobium sp. M7A.F.Ca.AU.002.02.1.1
GATATGAAAGACCAAACCGACGTCGCAAACACCTTTCGTCGGCTTCGATGTCAGCTGCGCGTTGGTGGACAGCAGACAAGGACATACGACATCGCAGCTACAATTTTCGAAGTAACTTCCGGACAATTGCCAACGGACTGCCATTTGCACCTCCCACTTGCGTCAGGCGCGTCGGCATATCGCATTGGCGGGGCGGTGCCATTTCACGATTGTTGTAGGAACGGCAAATAGCCCCCGCCTCGACTGACCGGCACGCTAGGGCACATAATTTAAGCCATATCTAATATAGGTTACGCCGTTGCCTGGCACTGTCAAGCCGCGAGCGGCAGGGCTGGCGGCAGGCGCTGCTTGGGATCGCGGTTGAGAGCGCGAGGCTGGGGAGCGAGCCTGATCTCCCCCTCGAGGGGGAGATGTCGCCGAAGGCGACAGAGGGGGCCGCCGCGCGTGGGGCGCTGACCTCTTCTTCGTTCCCGCAGGGGCCCGGCGCTTGATGTGGGGCGACCCCCTCTGGCCTGCCGGCCATCCCCCCTCAAGGAGGGAGATTCGCGGCGTCACCGATTTCGCCAATCACGAGCGCCCCAAAAGGAAAAGGCCGGCCAAACGGCCAGCCCCTTTCCACATGCGCAATCTCCGGTCTCAATATACTTCGCCGGCTAACTAACGCTCCTGCTTCAGCCTTCTGCACAGCTCATCAAGCTGCTCCAGCGACCGGTATGAAACCCGCAAAGTGCCGCCCTTGCCCTTGTGATCCACTGACACAATCATGCCGATCGTATCGGTCAACAGCTTTTCCAGCGCCAGCGTATCGGCGTCCTTTTGCTCCGGACTTGGCGCCGGCTTGGCTTCCTTGGTGCTGCTGGTGCCGGCCGGTATCTGGGCCAGCGCTTCGGCCTGGCGCACCGAAAGGCCCTCTTCGACGATACGCTTGGCAAGGCCGGCCGGATCTTCCGCCGTCACCAGCGTGCGGGCATGGCCCGCCGACAGCGCGCCGTCGACCAGCATGTCGCGGATCACATCCGGCAGCTTCAGGAGCCTGAGCGTGTTGGCGACATGGCTGCGGCTTTTGCCGATCACCTGGCCGAGATCGGCCTGGGTGTAGCCGTGCTCATCGATCAGCTGCTGATAGCCAAGCGCTTCCTCGACCGCATTGAGGTCGGTGCGCTGGACGTTTTCGATGATCGCCAGCTCGAGCGCGGTGCGGTCGTTGACCTCGCGGATGATGACCGGGATCTCGGACAGCCCGGCGCGCTGCGCCGCGCGCCAGCGCCGCTCGCCGGCGATGATCTCGTAACGGCCGGCCTGTGCCGGCGAAGGACGCGCCACCACCGGCTGGACGACGCCGTGTTCGCGGATCGACTGGGCAAGGTCGGTCAGCTCGGCGTCGCCGAAATGCCGCCGCGGATTCTTCGGATTGGGGGTCAGGAACTCGATCGGCACCTTGCCGTCGGCGCTCATGCCTGGTTTTTCAGGCGCAGCTGGGCGATCGATCTCGCCGATCAGCGCCGCCAGCCCACGCCCCAGTCTCTTTCTCGAAAGGTCTTCGCTCATCTTTATTCCAGGTTCCGGATCGTTTCGGTATCGAATCGGCTCTTTAAATTGCAGGGAGTCTAATCAAGCGGCGCGTAACTTGCGCTCGCGGCGGATCACTTCCGACGCCAGTTGCAGATAGGCCTGACTGCCCGAGCATTTCAGATCGTAAAGGATCGCCGGCTTGCCGTAGGACGGCGCCTCGGACACCCGCACATTGCGCGGGATGACGGTCTCGTAGACCTTGTCGCCCATATGCGCCCGCACATCCTGCACCACCTGGTTGGCGAGATTGTTGCGGCCGTCATACATGGTCAGCACGATGCCCTGGATGGTGAGATCCGGATTGATCGAGCGGCGCACCTGCTCGACCGTCTCCAGCAACTGGCTGAGACCTTCGAGCGCGAAGAACTCGCATTGCAGCGGCACAAGAACAGAATCGGCCGCAGCCATTGAATTCAAGGTCAAAAGGTTGAGCGATGGCGGGCAATCGATCAGCACATAGCCAAAGGGTGCGCCGCGCTCGGTCGCGGCGCGCAGCGCATTACGCAACTTGAGCACCCGGTCGGGCGCGGAGGCGATCTCCATTTCAATGCCGAGCAGGTCGAGCGTCGACGGCACGATCGACAGGCCGGGCACCGCCGTCGGGATGGCCGCGGCCTCCAGCTCCAACTCGCCGGTCAACACGTCATAGGAGGACACCGTCCGATCCTTGCGGTCGATGCCGAGGCCGGTGCTGGCATTTCCCTGCGGATCGAGATCGACGATCAGCACCTTTTCGCCGATCGCGGCCAGCGCGGTCGCCAGATTGATGGCGGTGGTTGTCTTGCCGACGCCGCCTTTCTGGTTGGCTACGGTGATGATTCGGGGGCCATTCTTCATCATGGGTTTATGCCAGAAATTCATTTTGGGCGCC
This sequence comes from Mesorhizobium sp. M7A.F.Ca.AU.002.02.1.1, assembly GCF_003998535.1. Taxonomy (NCBI): domain Bacteria; kingdom Pseudomonadati; phylum Pseudomonadota; class Alphaproteobacteria; order Hyphomicrobiales; family Phyllobacteriaceae; genus Mesorhizobium; species Mesorhizobium sp. M7A.F.Ca.AU.002.02.1.1. The sequence goes on from NZ_RZPB01000403.1 coordinate 2,444, forward strand.
AAATCGCCTGTCAGTGACGGATCAGACAGGTCGCAGGTTGGACAATTCCAGGATGACGCCGCCAGCGTCGGTCACACTGGGATGTTCTACCAGATCGAAGGACCATCGGTGAACGCTTTCTTGCACTTCGGTGCGGTAATCCCGGCCTTTGTGGAACAGGCCGCGCGCGCCTGAAATCAGCCAGGGCGCCGACAGGTCCAGCAACGTCGAAAGCGGAGCCAGCGCCCGCGCCGTGACGATCTGCGGCGTCGAAACAAGCGCATGACTGTCGTCGATGCGGCGCGCCACCACCCGCGCCGGCAGGCTGAACTGCCCAATGACGGTCTGCAGGAAGGATGCTTTTTTGCGATTGCTTTCAACCAGATCGATGCTGGCGCCGTCGCGCTCGGCCAGCAGGAAAGCCATGACAAGGCCCGGAAATCCGCCGCCTGAGCCGATATCCACCCAGCGTGTGGCTTGGGGCTCTATGCGCGCGAGCTGCGCGCTGTCCAATATATGACGCTGCCAGACGTCGCCCGAGGTCGATTGCGCCACCAGATTGATGCTGCGATTCCACTTCTGGAACATCTGCTCGAACGCCACCAGCCGATCGAATGTTTCACGTGAAACCGGGCCTGCCGTGTCCTGCAGGCTCGCTAGGGTCATAGAACTCACGCAACATCCTTTTGCAGGCGCTGGGCGCTCTCCGCGTGACGGACATGCGCGACAATGATCGCCAGCGCCGCCGGCGTCATGCCTTCCATGCGCTGGGCATCGGCGATGGAGCGCGGCCGCCGCGCCTGCATCTTCTGCTTCAACTCGTTCGACAGACCCGGCACTCCGGCGAAATCGACCGTCTCGGGGATCAGCCGGCTCTCTTCATGCCGGATCTGCGCCACATCCGTCTTCTGGCGATCGAGATAGACTGAATATTTCGCCTCTGTTTCGAGGCGCTCCGCCGTCTTGCCGTCGATCGCCGCGAATCGCGAATCGATACGACCCAGCCAGGCCACGTCGACGTCGGGATAGGACAGCAATTCATAACCGGACCGGCGCACGCCGTCCCGGTTGATTTCCAGCCCATGACGCGCCGCCTCGTTGGGCGTCATTGTGAGCAACTTCGCCAGCTCCCGCGCTTCATCAAGATTCTGCATGACATCCCCGTAGCGTCGCATTCGCTGCGCCGAGGCGATGCCAAGCTTCGCAGCCACGGGCGTCAGCCGCTCATCGGCATTGTCGGCGCGTAGCGACAGCCGGAACTCGGCCCGCGACGTGAACATCCGGTAGGGCTCCGCAATGCCCCGGCTGGTCAAATCATCGACCATGACGCCGATATAGGCCTCGGTGCGGCTGAGCACGATCTGCTCGCTGCCCGCCGCCCGCCGCGCCGCATTGAGGCCGGCAAGCAAGCCTTGCCCGGCCGCTTCTTCATAGCCGGTCGTGCCGTTGATTTGCCCGGCGAGGAACAGGCCACTGACGCGCTTCGTCTCCAGCGTCTGATGCAGCTCGCGCGGATCGACATGATCATATTCGATGGCATAGCCGGGCTGCAGCATGACGGCTCGCTCCAGCCCCGGAATGGTTTTCAAGATGTCGAGCTGCACATCCTCGGGCAGCGAGGTCGAAATGCCATTGGGATAGACGGTGTCGTCGTCCAGGCCTTCCGGCTCCAGAAAAATCTGGTGCCCGTCCCTGTCCCCGAACTTGACGATCTTGTCCTCGATCGACGGGCAATAGCGCGGCCCAACGCCTTCGATCGATCCGGAATACATGGCCGAGCGACCGAGATTGGCGCGTATCAACTCATGCGTCGCGGTCGTCGTCCGCGTAATGCCGCAATCGATCTGCGGCGTGGTGATACGGTCGGTCATCAGCGAGAACGGCACCGGATCCGCATCCGCCGCCTGGCTTTCCAGCGACGCCCAGTCGATGGTCCGGCCATCGAGCCGCGGCGGCGTCCCGGTCTTCAGCCGTCCAAGCTTGAAGCCGGCGCGGTCCATCGTTGCCGACAGGCCGAGGCTCGCCTGCTCGTTCATGCGGCCGGCGACGATCTTCTTCTCGCCGATATGGATAAGCCCGCGCAGAAAAGTTCCGGTCGTCAGGACGACCGCGCCACAGACCAGGCGCCGGCCGTCGGCTAGGAGAACCGCCGTGATCTGCCCGTCGGCGATCTCGAAGTCCAGAACCTCGCCTTCGACCACGTCGAGATCGTTCTGCTGCCGAATCGCTTCCTGCATGGCAAGGCGATAGAGCTTTCTGTCGGCCTGCGTACGCGGGCCGCGCACCGCAGGGCCTTTGCGGCGGTTGAGCAGGCGGAACTGTATGCCGGCCGCATCCGCCACGCGGCCCATGAGGCCGTCCATGGCATCGATCTCGCGCACCAGGTGGCCCTTGCCGAGCCCGCCGATCGCGGGGTTGCACGACATGACGCCGATCGTGTCGAAACGCAGCGTCACCAGCGCCGTCCTGGCGCCGGCGCGCGCGGCAGCGCTGGCCGCCTCGCAACCCGCGTGGCCGCCGCCCACCACAACCACATCATAGCGATTGGTCATTTCCAAACGTCCTGGACTCAGAAGAATGAGGGACACATGTCCCTGCGGAGCGACGCTGTCAAGAAAACTCCGCGACAAGTTTCACGTGAAACAGCCGCGCCGCTAGTCAGCCCAGTGTTTCACGTGAGTCATCGGGCCGCCTGACACGTTTCACGTGAGTCATGCAGGCGGCGCAGCGCGGTGGTGGCCCAGATGAAGCCTACCCGCCTTCGGGGTTCGTCGAAAATCACGAAGCCATGCAGCAAAGCAACATACGATCTAAAGGGAGCTCACGCCGCAGCGACCCTGTTTCACGTGAGTCATTTCCCGATGCAGAACTGCGAGAAGATCACGTCCAGCATGTCCTCGACGTCGATGGCGCCGACGATTCGGCCGAGGCGATCGGCGGCGAGCCGCAACTCCTCCGCGCGCAACTCCTGCTCGTTCATCCGGCCGTCAGTGGCGCGATGCAGATGGCGGTTGGTCTCGCCAAGCAATTCGACGTGGCGAAGGCGCGACGGCAGGACATCGCCGACGCTGCCGGCTGACTCCGACGCGCGCCGGCCAATCTCCGCCAGCAATTCCTCCACGCCGGTCCCCTCCTCCACCGAGATGACAAGATCATAGTCGGCGGTCGCGTCGGGCACTGCACGGCCGTCGATCAGATCAAGCTTGGTGCCGACAAGC
>NZ_RZPB01000404.1:0-5637 GCF_003998535.1 Mesorhizobium sp. M7A.F.Ca.AU.002.02.1.1
GTCTTCCGGCAGCCGCAGCGCCTGGCCGTCGGCCAGTACGGCCTCCAACGTAGCGCCCTTGCGAACCGTCGCCGGCAGAAAATTCATGCCGGGCGAACCGATGAAACCTGCAACGAACATGTTGGCCGGCCGGTCGTAGAGATCGAGCGGCGCGCCGACCTGCTGGATCAGCCCGTCATGCATGACGACGATCCGGTCGGCCATGGTCATCGCCTCGATCTGGTCGTGCGTGACATAGACCGATGTCGTCTTCAGTTGCTGGTGCAGCGCCTTGATCTCGGCGCGCATATGGACGCGCAGCTTGGCGTCGAGGTTCGACAGCGGCTCGTCGAACAGGAAGACCTTGGGGTCGCGCACGATCGCCCGGCCCATGGCGACGCGCTGGCGCTGGCCGCCGGACAATTGCCGCGGCAGGCGCTGCAGGAAGGTATCGAGCCCGAGCCGCTTGGCGGCGCCGTCCACCCTGGAGTCGATCGTCGCCTTCTCCGCCTTCTTCAGGAGCAGGCTGAAGCCCATGTTCTTCGACACGTCCATATGCGGATAAAGCGCGTAGGACTGGAACACCATGGCGATGTCGCGGTCCTTGGGTGCTACGTCATTGACCAGCCGCTCGCCAATGCGGATCTCGCCGCCGGAAGCCTCCTCCAGCCCGGCGATCATGCGCAAAAGCGTGGACTTGCCGCAGCCCGACGGGCCGACCAGGACGACGAACTCGCCATCGGCGATTTCAAGGTCGACCGCGTGCAGGACGCGGACGGCGCCATAATCCTTGCGGACCTTATCGAGCGTAACAGAGGCCATCGATCTATCCTTTGACGGCGCCGGCGGTCAGGCCGGTGACGAGATAGCGTTGCAGGAAGGCGAAGAAGATGCAGACCGGGATCAACGCCAGGATGGATGCCGCCATCATCTGTCCCCAATCGACGGCGAACTTGCCGATGAAGGTGAGCAAGCCGACGGCGAAGGTCTTCTGGTCGTCGCTGGAAATCAGCATTAGCGCGAACAGAAGCTCGCTCCAGGCGGCGGTGAAGACGAAACCGAGCGTCGCGCCCATGCCCGGCAGCGTCAGCGGTACAATCACCTTGCGCATCGCCTGCGCACGCGTGCAGCCGTCGATCATCGCCGCTTCCTCCAGATCCTTGGGGATGCCGTCGAAAAAGGACTGCATGAGGAAGGTGGCAAAAGCCGTGTTGAAGGCGGTGTAGATGATGATCAGCCCGGTCAGGCTGTTGATCAGTCCGATCTGACCCATCACGCGGTAGATCGGCGGAATGACCATCACCAGCGGAAAGGTCTGGGTCAAAAGCAACATCAGCGCCAGTGCTGCCTTGCCGCGAAAGGTGAAGCGCGACATGGCATAACCGGCAAGCGTGGCGATGATTGTCACCAGTGCCGCCGTCGATACCGAGACGATGACGCTGTTGAGGAAATAGCGGGGGAAATCGGTGGCCTCGAGCACGGTGACGAAGTTCTGCAGCGTCATGTGCGACGGCCAGAAGGTGATGCCTTCGGAATAAAGCAGCCGCTCCGGCGTGACCGAGATCTTCAGCGTCCAGTAGATCGGGAACAAGGCAAAGAGCACGTAAGCCGCGATTGCCGCGTAGAGGCCGATGCCGCCGAAGAAGCGCTGCGAGGCTGTGCGTCCTGCGATCATCAGACGTGCCTCACCAGGGTGCGGCGGATACCGATCAGCGCAATCGCATAGGCAATGAGCAGGACCAATAGCAGCACGGCCACCGCCGAGGCATAGCCCTTGTCCAGCGATTTGAAGGCGCTGACATAGATGTAGACCGGCACAGTGTTGGTCGAGCCGGCCGGTCCGCCTTCGGTCATGACGAAGATCAGGTCGGCGAAGGTGGCGATCCAGATGGTGCGCAACATCACGGTGATGGCGATGGTCGGCGCCAGAAACGGCAGCGTCACCTTGGTGAAGCGCTGCCAGGGCGAGGCTCCATCGATGGCCGCAGCCTCATGCAGTTCCGACGGGATCGACTTCAGCGCCGCCAGGAGCGTGATGGCGAAGAACGGAATGCCGAACCAGATATTGGCGACGATCGGCCCCCACATGGCGGTTGACGGATCGGACAGCACATTGGTCGGCTCGGCCTTCAGACCCAATGCAAACAGCCAGTGCGGCAGCGGGCCGATGATCGGATTGAACAGCCAGGCCCAAGTCAGGCCCGACAGGAAGGACGGCACCGCCCAGGGCAGGAACACCAGGGCTTGTACAGCCTTGCGGCCGCGAAACGGCTTGTCGAGCAGAAGCGCCAGGCCAAGGCCGAGGAAGAACTGGAAGAAAAGGCTGGCGACCGTCCACCACAACGTGTTGACCAGCGCCTGGCCCAGCACCTGATCCGACAGCATCGCCTGATACTGGCCGAGCCCGACATATTCGGACTTGAAGGCGGAGAACTTGCGGAAGGAGTAGCTGATGCCGATGACCAGCGGCACCAGAAGCACCACGACCAGCAGGATGATCGCCGGGCTGAGATAGAGCCATGGCTCGATAGCGGCATGCGACAGCCGCTTCTTTCGAGGCTTGCCGACGGATCGTATTTCGGACACGGCATAGGTCATTGGGTGAGGATCGGCTCCCTGGAGCAGCGGATGGACAATGAGCGGGGAGAAGTGCCGGTTCACCCTCCGAAGCTGCAGCGCAGCGGCTGCGAAGGATGGGCAGGCAGATGAGGGGCAGCGCAAAGTAGGCAAAACTACCGCCGCCCCTCATCCGTCACTTCGTGACACCTTCTCCCCGTGAACGGGAGAAGGAAAGAACGCGCTTATTTCTTGTTCTTCGCCATCCAGTCCTGCTGTTCCTTGGTCAGGAAGGCAGCCCACTGGTCGGCGACGTCCTTGGCCGTCTTCTGGCCAAGCAGCACTTCCTGAAAATTCTTGATCGCCACCTGGTCGACGAAATTGCCGAGGTTCTCCAGATGCGTCGGCGGGGTGACCATTTCATATTTGGAGCTGTCGCTGAGCTCTGTGAACCAGCCCTTGAACTGCTCGGTCTTGAAATGGGGATCCTGGTCGGCACCGTTGTGGATCGGGACGACGCCGACTTCCTTGGCCCATTCCAGATTGTCCTTCGGCGACAAAAGGGTCGCCATCAGCTTCCAGGCGTCGTCCTTGTGCTGCGAGTTGGCGAACATGGCCCAACCGGCATAGCCGAGTGTCGGATAGGATTTGCCGCTCGGCCCGACCGGCAATGGCGCTACCGCGAAATCGTCGGCGCTCATCTTGTCGGCGATGCCGAGCAGCGCGTCCGGATCCTGGTTGAGCATAGCGCAGGTGCCGGAATAGAAGCCGGTGACCGTTTCGTTGAAACCCCAGCTCACCGCATCCTTCGGCGCCAGGCCGTCCTTGTACATATCGGCCAGCATCTGCAGGCCCTTGACCGAGCCCTCCTCGTTGATCGTCGAAGTGCCGTCCTCGTTGAAGTAGCCACCCTTGCCCTGAGCGATGTTCATGAACATGTGCATGCCGTTGAAGGCACCCGGCCCGCCGCGCAGGCAGTAGCCGTATTTGCCCGGAATGGCGGAGATTTTCTTGGAGTCGGCGACGAACTCGTCGAGCGTGGCCGGCGGGCCGTCCAGACCTGCCTCCTTGAACAGCTTCTTGTTCCAGAACAGCGCGTTCACATAGTAGCCGTAGGGGATCATGAACTGGGTGTTGTTGACGGTCGAGCCGAACTGCTTGGCGCGGTCGCCCAGCGTCTTGGCGTCGTCCCATTTGGCCATATACGGGCCGAGATCCTCGAGCTGGGCATTGTTGGCATAGAGGCCCATCCAGCGTTCCGGCATCTCGACCACGTCGGGCGTGTCGCCGGCCTGCACCATGGTCAGGAATTTCTCGAACGCCTGCCCCCAGGGCAGCGAGATCAGCTCGACCTTGATGCCTGGATTGGCCGTTTCGAACTCGGCGATCTGCTTCTTCAGGAATTCGGTGCGTGGCGGGCTGGTGATGACTTCGACCATTTTCAGGGTCGAATCGGCCACAGCATTTCCGGCGGAAATCGCCAGTCCCGCAACGGTGGCAAGCATGACGGTCAGTTTTTTCATGTTCAAGACTCCCATTTTGAACCCGCTTGTTATTTTCTGGCTTTTTCGAAGGCTTGGGCGACATCCGCCCACAGGTCTTCGACACTCTCCAATCCGACATTGAAGCGGATGGTTCGGGGGCTGACGCCGAAGCGCGCCATCGAATTCAGGCCCGGCGTCTGCTCCAGCGACGCCTTGGCCGGCACGACCAGGCTTTCATGCCCGCCCCAACTGACGCCGATGCGGAAATATTTCAGCGCGTCGACGAAGACGGGGATGTCAATCTCGTCCGTAACCTCGAAGGAGAACAGCCCGGCATAGCCGGCCAGCGTCGCCTTGCCCGGGTGGTTCGAATAGACGGGATGGTTGACCCGCTCGACAGCGGCATGCGCCTTCAGCCGTTCGGCGATGGTCAGGCCGCTCTTCATGTGGTGCGGCAGGCGCAGCGGCAGCGTGCGCAGGCCGCGCAGCAAAAGCCACGCTTCGAACGGGGACAGCTTGCCGCCGAGATAGGAATAGGTCTGCTCGTTGATGTGCTTGATGTGGGCAGCCGAACCCGCCACGACGCCCGCGACCGTATCGCTGTGGCCGCCAAGGTATTTCGAGGCCGAATGCAGCACCAGGTCGACGCCATGCGTGATCGGCTTCTGGAACACCGGCGTCGCCCAGGAATTGTCGATCGTGGTGACGATGCCCTGTTCCTTGGCCAACCGTGTCAGATGCGCGATGTCCTGCAGCTCGAACATCATCGAGGTCGGGCTTTCCAGATAAAGCAGCTTGGCGCCGGGAAGTGCCGCCGCGACCGCATCCGGGTCGGAGCCGTCGACATAGTCGACCTTGATGTTGAGGCGCGGCAACAGCCGCTCGAACAAACGGTAGGCATCGCCATAGCAATTGCGCACCGCCACGATGCGCTCGCCCGCACCGACGAACGCAAGCACTGTGGCGCTGATCGCCGCCATGCCACTGGAAAAGCCGCGCGCGGCTTCTGCGCCCTCGAGCGCTGCCACGCGCGCCTCGAACTCCATCACCGTGGGATTGTCGCCGCGCGAGTAGATCGGCTGCCTTCGTTTGCCGGCAAAGGTATCGGCCATCTCGGCATAGTTGGCGAAGGTGAACAGCGAGGTCTGGTAGATCGGCGGCACCACCGCACCGCCGGGGAACGGTTCGTCATGCGCCAAAAGCGTGGCCGCTTCGGTGAGATAGTCGTAATCGAAACCTGATGGATGCTCGTTCATGTCTGGCTCGAGAGTTTGAGTTTGGCCGCGCCGCGCTTGAGGTCGTCCTCGACGGTGGCGATCAGCTTGAGCGCCTCGGCGCGAGCGCCCTGCGGATCGCGGGCAGCAATGCGTTCGTAGATGGTCCGGTGATAGGGAAAGCTGGCGTGGCCGAAGTCACGCACGCCGAGCGGATGCTCCCAGAAGCGGTGAAACAGCTCATGCATGGCGGCGATGATCTGCTCGAACAGCGGATTGCCCGAGACCCGGTAGATCGCCTGGTGGAACTCCCAATCCTCTTCCGACGACATGCCCTCGCGCGTGCGGAACGCCTGTTCCATGATGTCGAGCTTGCGTGCGATCTCGGCAATATCGGCTTGGCT
>NZ_RZPB01000405.1:0-5635 GCF_003998535.1 Mesorhizobium sp. M7A.F.Ca.AU.002.02.1.1
CTTGACGCATGAACAGCGCCCGCCAGCACCACGCCCGCAACCGCAATCCGTCTCGCAACGCTTTTCATCGCCAGCCCTCACGCCTGACCACGGTCCATCTGGGACGCTCAATGGATGGTAGGGCCAACGTCGGCAATGGCAATATCTCTCGGCAAACTTGACGCCGAAAAAGCGACACCTGACTGGGCTTGCGCGGTCTGATCGCTGCTCGATCGCGCCTGGCGATAAAGCAATGCCGGTTAAGTGTGAAACGGTTTTCCCGGAAAAGCGCATAACGCTTTTCCCTTGGGAATTGCGTCGAACAAAGCGTGCGAAAAGCAAAAGGCCGGCATTGCGCCGACCTTTCCTATCGCTGCGACGTTCTGCGCCAGTACATCCGTGGTCGCGGGCCGAAAGCGAATTGCCTGCAGTAGACAGGGCTTTGGTTAACGAACCCTTAAGCTCAGGCCTTGGCCTGGGACTTCACATGGGCGATATAACCGCGCACGTCGCCGGCCGGCTCGCTATAGGCCTTGCCGAGCTTCTTCTCAATCGCCGCCACATAGTCCTTCGCCCATTTGGGCAAGGCATAGTCGATGACGGCCAGAAATTCGAGCGTCGCCGCCAGCCGGATATCGGCGATCGACGGATGCTTGCCGCCGATGAACGGCTTGCCGTCCCTGAAGAACGAGTGGAAGACCTCCAGCGGCTCGGCAATCGCCGCCATCGCCGCCTTCTGGGCTTCGGACTTCTTGTCGGGATGGGCGTCGCTGTGGCCGACCTCGCCGGCATAGTGCGGGAAGCCGAGCGCCGGATAGGTGGCGCGCGCCACATAGGGGTAGAGCGTGCCGATCAGGTAGAACATCGCACTGTCGACCATCGCCCGCTTGGCCGGCGCCTTCGGATAGAATTTCTCCAACCCGTGCTTGTTGGCGAGATACTGCATGATAGCGCAGCTTTCCCACAGCACGCCTCTGGGCAGGCCCTTGTCCTCGATCATCGGTGTCAAATGGGCGGGATTTCGCGCCATGAACTCCGGCGAACGGGTGTGGCCCCAGGCATCGGTCTCGGCGTGGTCGAAACCCGCCGCGCGCGCAAACACCCGCACGGTCATGTTGTTGACGCTGGGCTTCAGCATGCTGAGCTTCAGCGCCGGCTTCTTGGCCGGCTTGGCCTTGGCCCTGGGCGCGGCTTTTGCCGTCGCCTTCACCGCAGGCTTGGCGGCCGCCTTGGCTTTTGGCGTTGCCGCAGCTTTCGCCGCCGGCTTGGCGGCAGCTTTGGCCGCGGATTTCCCGGCAGTCTTCGTCGCTGTCTTGGCCATCTTGTTCCTCCCTCTGGTCTGTTCAGTATGGGTTCTTCGGCGCCCGATCGTCCGACAGAGTGGCACGGGAACGCTCTACGAGCGTCTGGATCGCATCGGCGAGATGCACTTCGGCGATGTTGTAGTCGCCGCGCCCGACCCGCAGCCTGTGCGCTTCCATCAGCACATCCGCATGGGTGAAGCCCGCCGGCGGTTCGAAGCGGTAGGACGCCAACTCGATCAGCAGGCCGAGCGGATCCTCGAAATAGATCGAATCCATGAAACCGCGATCCTTGACGCCGCTGTGCTTGATGCCGCGCTCGTCAAGCCGGGAGACCGCCTGCAGAAAGGTGACGCGCGACACCGAAAAGGCGATGTGGTGAACACAGCCCGGATCGGTAGGCGTGCGCCGCTTCTCCGGCGTCCGGCTCTCGTCGGTGAAGATAGTGATCAGCCGGCCGTCGCCGGGATCGAAATAGAGGTGGCTTTCCCTCGGCTTGTCGAGATTGGGCTGTTCGAAGATGAACGGCATGCCGAGCACGCCTTCCCAGAAATCGATAGAGGTCTGGCGCCCGGCGCCGACCAGCGTGATGTGATGGACGCCCTGCGATTGCAGCTTCTGCATTGGCCTTCCTCCCCCATGGATCAACTGGCCCTAAGGACAGCGCGGCGTTCTGCGCGCCGCTGGAGCCGTACCCCAGGATCCATGACGTGATGCTAATGCAAACAGCTCCGCGGCGCCAGAAGCGACGAACGCGGTGACGCAACGGATAAAGCCGACCGATGGAAAGTGCGCCGTCCGCACTTCCGATGCCCGGCATCGGAAGCACGTACGCGCTGCGCTTTGGAGGCTGAGATCGGCGAATCCGGCCGATAGCCGACCGAATTGATGTACCGACTTACGAGCCGCTGCTGTTGACCGTAGTGCCGACGGTCGTGAAGATCCCGTTGAGCGAATTGCCAACCGCCCCGGCGCCGGTGATGATCGCGAGCGCGATGAGAGCTGCGATCAAGCCATACTCGATCGCGGTCGCGCCAGACTCGTCCCAAGCGAAACGATAAGCTATTTTCTGCATTTCAACCTCCTACAGCTACTAAAGCGAAAACTAATATTCGCCGTGAGTTGCGGGGACGTTAAGGTTCCGGTTTCGCGTCCGTTAACATTTGCCAGACGAATGAAATAAAGGCCGGGTTGGTTGGTGCCACTGGGAGTTTTTAAGGCTGCGGCTACCTGTGCAGAGCGGGTTTCCCGGACGCCACAGTATCGAGGCTCCGCGACTTCAGAAACGAAATCGACGGCATCCTGCAAATTTGTCGAAAAACTTGGTACGCCCAAGGGGAATCGAACCCCTGTTCCCGCCGTGAGAGGGCGGTGTCCTGACCGCTAGACGATGGGCGCGTTCAAGAACCGGCGATATAGGCTGAGCGCTGGGAAAAAGCAACTGGGGTTAGGCCGCTTTCCCCGGTCGAGGAAAAGCCGGCCGTCAGCCTATCGTTTCGGTTCGATCAGATCCCAGAGATTGCCATGCAGATCGGCGAAAACCGCCACCGTGCCGTAGGGCTCGAAGCGCGGTGCTTCGCGGAATTCGACGCCCTTCTCCAGCATCGCCGCGTGGTCGCGGGCAAAGTCGTCGGTTTCCAGGAACAGGAAGACACGCCCGCCGGTCTGATCGCCGATACTTTTGCTTTGCGCCTCGTCGGAAGCCTCGGCCAGCAGCAGCCTGGCGCCCTGCCCGTTGGCCGGCGCCACTGTGACCCAGCGCTTGCCGCCGCCGAGATCGACATTTTCGACGAGCAGGAAACCCAGCCTCTCGACATACCAGGCAATCGCCTCGTCATAATTGGCGACGACCAGGGCGACCGTGGCGACGCGACGATGTTCGGCGAACCCGCTCATCCCCGAGGCTTGCTCATGGGCCTGCTGCCGTTCATCGTTGCGGCTCGGTCACTTGTTGCGGATCGCAAAGCGGCCGATCAGGCGTCGCTCAGTGATGTCGTAGACGAAGATCGTGCGGCTGCCGTCGGCAAGCTCGGCGTCGATCGAGACACGGTTGCCGGACAGCGACTGGCTGACCACCTTGGCCCCGACCGGCAGCACGATGTCGCCGCTGACCGGTTCGCCGGCGGGTGTCTGGATATCCCCGGCCAGCGGCGGGTTCGCCGGCGGTGCATTGCGCGCTTTGTAGACAAGGGCGCCGATCACCACCATAAGGGCGAGGAACAGCAGGCCGAGATTGATCCCGACGAAGCGGACGAGTTTCCTGCGCACCTTTTCGACCTCGGGGTCGAGCGGCTTATCCTGGTCTTCTTCGGCGATCGGGCTGGCCATGGCAAACAGTTCCGGAACGGTTTTTCAATGAGCGCTCATAACGAAGAGGCCCCTGAATTGATAGAGGCGGTACCGACCGTGCTGGTGGCGGATGCGGACGCGGCCGGTCAGCGCCTCGACCAGTGGCTGGCGGCAAGGCTTGGTCCGGACATGTCACGCAGCCGCGTGCAGATGCTGATCAGGCAGGGCGCGGTCTCGGTCGACGGCAAGCTGATCGATGAGACCAAGCGCAAGATGGCGCCGGGCGAAAGCGTGTCGGTTACCATGCCGGAGCCGGAGCCGGCGGAGCCGCAGGGCGAGAACATCGCACTCGATGTGCTTTATGAGGACGACGAGCTGATTGTCATCAACAAGCCGGCCGGGCTTGTCGTGCACCCCGGAGCGGGCAACTGGACCGGTACGCTGGTCAACGCGCTGATCCATCATTGCGGCGACAGCCTTTCCGGAATTGGCGGCGTGCGGCGGCCAGGCATCGTTCACCGCCTCGACAAGGAGACCAGCGGCGTCATGGTGGTCGCCAAGACTGACCGCGCCCACAAGTCACTCTCCGAGGCTTTCGCCGATCACGGCCTCACCGGCGATCTCGAACGTGCCTATCTGGCGCTGGTCTGGGGCATACCGCAGAGGCCGACCGGAAGGGTCGACGCGCCTCTCGGCCGCGCCGCCGACCGCGTGCGCCGTGCCGTGGTGCCGGAAGGACGCGACGACGCCCGCCATGCGGTCACCCACTTTGCCGTGCAGGAGCGCTTCGGCGAGAGCCAACAGGAGTTCGCCACCGCCAGCATGGTCGAATGCCGGCTGGAGACCGGCCGCACCCACCAGATCCGTGTCCACATGGCGCATATCGGTCATCCGGTGATCGGCGACCCCGATTATGGCCAGGCCTTCCGCACCAAGGCCAACCGGCTGCCGGAACCGCTGAAAAGCCAGGTCAAGGCATTTCCCCGGCAAGCTTTGCATGCCTGGCTCCTTGCATTTCGCCACCCCACTACCCATCTAACGATGAGGTTCGAGGCGCCGTTACCGAGGGACATGGAGGAACTCGTCGGCGGCTTCCGCAAACTCTGAACCCGTCACCGACAAGCCATCAAAAAACCTGACTGACATTGTTCACTTCACCGTGACACACTGTTTCGTGTTGAACAAATGCCTGTCTTTTCTGGTTTTGTTCCTGTATAAGATCCGATGTCGCGGGCGAGCCTTTTGGTGCTCGCGTCACATGCCCGCCGCGTTTCGGGGGCATCACTCCAATAGAGAGGGGGCGCTATCATGGCCCAGTCATTACCCAGTATCGTTTCCGGCGAAGGCGGCCTCAGCCGCTACCTGGAAGAAATCCGCCGCTTTCCCATGCTGCAGCCGCAGGAAGAGTACATGCTCGCCAAGCGTTATGCCGAGCATGAAGACACCTCCGCTGCGCACAAGCTCGTCACCAGCCACCTCAGGCTCGTCGCCAAGATCGCCATGGGCTATCGCGGCTATGGCCTGCCGATCGGCGAAGTGATCTCGGAAGGCAATGTCGGCCTGATGCAGGCCGTCAAGAAATTCGAACCCGAGCGCGGCTTCCGCCTCGCGACCTATGCCATGTGGTGGATCAAGGCCTCGATCCAGGAGTACATCCTGCGCTCGTGGAGCCTGGTCAAGATGGGCACGACCGCCAACCAGAAGCGCCTGTTCTTCAACCTGCGCAAGGTGAAGGGCAAGATCCAGGCGCTCGACGACGGCGACTTGAAGCCCGATCAGATCGCCGAGATCGCCACCAGGCTGAACGTTTCCGAAGCCGAAGTGGTGTCGATGAACCGCCGCCTGTCGGGCGATGCCTCGCTCAATGCCCCGATCCGGGCGAGCGAAGGTGAGTCCGGCGAGTGGCAGGACTGGCTGGTCGACGACCACGAAAGCCAGGAAGAGATGCTGATCGAGCAGGACGAGCTGGAAAACCGGCGCGGCATGCTGTCGGGCGCTCTTGCCGTGCTCAACGAGCGCGAGCGGCGCATCTTCGAGGCCCGTCGCCTCGCCGAGGAGCCGCTGAC
>NZ_RZPB01000406.1:0-5635 GCF_003998535.1 Mesorhizobium sp. M7A.F.Ca.AU.002.02.1.1
GTCCTGCACATCGATCCTGAGCAGGAACCGGAGAGAGCGTTCAAGTCCTGGGAGACCCATCTTGCCCGCGCGCGGTGGATGACGACGAGTGGTTATCGGTATCTTCTGGCGGGCGGTGCGCCCCATTAGGTGCAGCCTGCCATGCGCCACGCTTTGCTGAATCAGCACAGCGGTTTGCTGACTCTCCAACTACCCAGCACGCGCATCGACGCCGATGCTGATTCCGAAGCTCGCAGCCAAGTGCTGGCATCGGGAGAGGACCTGGCAAATTGCAAGGCGATTGGACCAATCCAGCGGCCTATGTGCACATGCGCGACTACGAAGCGCCCGAGTTCGCTGCCGAATACCTGATCCGGAACGACGCCTTCATCGCCGAGTGCAGTCAGCTTGCGTCGCTGGGCGCAAATACCGGAGACCTGCTCGGACCAACTGACTTCGCCGCACGCTGGGGCGCGCGATTTCACTGTCACCGGTAACGGACTTCCATCTGCCGAGAACATCGTCTGGACGGAACAGGCCTCGCCGCGCGTGCTCCGGGCCACACGGATGCCTGCCTCGATTGGCTCATCGTATCGGAGCGTGTTACCTAGCGAACTCAGCAACGCTAGCGTTTGGGAGCAGGGCGAAGACCTTGAGGCTCTTTGGTCGGCTTCGACCGCAACGCATCGCCTGATTGCCGAGAGTTGCGACGGTTCACTTGGCATCAATGCCATCATTCTCCCGCTCGACGAAGCCTTCGAAACAAGACTGGACGCCGCACGCCAGTTCTGGCGGGCACTAAACGGTCGATCGCCCGGCCCAGTCTATGGCGCGCTGCCCCAGCAGACGAAGATCAGGCATATCCTCAATCTGCGCGCTCACGACGCCCGCCGCGCAGCGGCCTCCTCTCGCATGATCGCGGAGGCGCTGCTGTCACGAGATCCAATCGTGCCACGAGATTGGCGCGACCATCACCTCAGGCACAAGGTACGGGCGATCCTGCAAAGAGCGGATCGCCTGGTCGCCGGCGGCTACCGCGACCTTCTTTTCTATCCACACAGCCGCAGCCCGAAATCCCGGCGCTGAAGCCCCTCTTCGAGGGGTAGCAAAAACACATCCCCCGATGTTTGCCCTCCCTCGCTTTTCCTCAATTCGACCATCGTCCGTTTCGCGCGTCCCGGCAGGCCAGGATGACAGCAAAACCGGATGGAGATCGAGCGATGTCGAAGGGTCCCGCGGACGCGCCCCAAAAATACCTGCGAACCAAGGAGGCTGCACCCATCGTCGGTCTTTGTGCTCGCACGCTGGAAAAGCACCGGACCTATGGGACCGGTCCTAAATACCGCAAGGTCGGTGGGCGCGTGCTCTACGACATCGATGACCTGCACGCCTGGATCGAACTCGGCGCGCGTACCTCCACCAGTGATGCGAACGCGACCTTTGTTCCGCCGGCCAAGCCCCATGCCGCGCGCGCGCCTGCCTATGCCGGCCGGCGCGATCGTGACTCCTGACAGCACGGGTGGCGTCAGTGCAGTACCGCTCCGAAGGCCAGCTTGACCTGTTTCACGCGCGCGCCAGCGTCGTCACGCCGCGCGACGCGCAGGATCTCATGTCGTGGCCGTTCTTCTCGCTCGCCAAATCCCGCCGCGTCACGCCGATTGACTTTCACATGGGAGATGTGTCGATCCGTGTCGAGGCGACCCTCGAACATGGGATGGCGACCATCTGGGACGCCGACATTCTGATCTGGGCGGCCAGCCAGATCGTCGACGCACGAGACAACGGCCTTCGTACGTCGCGTTTGATGGCGGCAACTCCCTATGAGATTCTTGCCTTCATCGGCCGTGGCGATTCCGCCCGCAGCTACGACAGACTGAAGGCTGCACTTGACCGGCTGCAGTCGACCACCGTTGCCACATCGATCCGACAGCCGGCCGAACGGCGGCGGCATCGTTTCTCCTGGATCAACGAGTGGAAGGAGCGAATGGACGCCAGCGGCCGCCCGCTCGGCATCGAGCTCATCCTGCCCGACTGGTTCTATGCCGGCGTTCTCGACGATGCTCTGATCCTCACCATTGATCGTGAGTACTTTGGGCTGACGGGGGGCCTGGAGCGATGGCTCTACCGTCTGGTGCGAAAACATGGGGGCCGCCAAACCTATGGTTGGAGCTTTGATCTCCACCATCTCCATCTGAAGTCAGGCGGTCTGTCGCCCTTCAAGCGCTTCACCTTCGACCTTCGCGAGATCGTCGGTCGCCAACCCCTGCCTGGCTATCGGCTGGCACTCGTCATCGATGCTGACGGTCGATCGCGCCTGACCTTTCAACCCACCCCGCCAGAATCGTACGCGGCGCAACGCGCGTCGCGCGCCAGAACGACCAAGGCTGTGAAATGACTGTGGACAGCCCCGTGCTATCAGGAACCGCAACTCCCGTGCCATCGGGAACCGGGTTCCCGTGCTATCAGGAACCGGATTCGATCCTAAGCCATTGTGGCGATTGCCGAACCGGCTCCTCTAACGTTTCTAACCGAGAATCCTTCGGATTCTTTCTAACGCGAAGCGCGGGTCGGCGAGGCTGTGGGCGACGGCCGAGCCCTGATCTTTCGGCGATGCCGAGAGCGATCGACGTCCACTGCTCTTACCGAAACAAGATCACTTTTTCCGCCCCTCGCTTCGCCATGCTTGCTCGTGGCCTCCTGTCATGGAGGCCGGCATGAGCGATCTCACCTCGGTCGAACTGGTGTGGCTGAAGAAGCGCATCGAGAACCACATCCGCTTCGGCACGGTTGCTTCGAACAGGAACATCGACCGCACTCGTCGTGCCGTCACCTTCACGCCTGGCAGCATCTTCGCTTTCGTCCGGTGGATGGGCAACGACTTCGGCACCGTCGCGTCCCGCATCGACATACTGCGTGCAGTCGCCGCCGGTCGGCGCTGCTCGACCGTCGCCTATGTGCGCCCTGGCGCCGAGATCCTGCTCACAGCGATCGGATGGCGGAACGTCGAAAAGGTGCTGAAGATCATCGACGCCATCGAGGCTATCGGCATCGAACCTGTCGATGTGTCACCGGATTACTGGCGCCATGCCCACTGTAGGTTTGCCGGGCGCGAGGCGCCCAGGCCCTACACGCGCCAGCGCCATGAAGCCTGGCTCCTGCGCCGCAGGATTGAACCATGAGCATGCGCGCAACGATCATCGCAGGAATGCTTTGCGGCGGGGTTCTCGCCGTCGCTCCGGCATGGATCGCCCATCGCCCGAGCTTCATCTGGAACGCATCTGCAAGCGTCCCCATCGGGTTGTATCGTGTCGAGCCGGCCAGCAGGATCGACGTCGCCGACATCGCCGTCGTCATGCTGCCTGAACCGCTCGCGAGCTTCCTGGCTGAGCGTCAATATCTACCGCACGGCGTGCCGCTTCTGAAGCGCGTGTTAGCGCTCCAAGGCACGACTGTCTGCCGGGAGGGCACCGCTACCATCACCCATGACGTGACCGTTGGACTTGCGCGCGAGCGCGATAGTCGCGGCCGATCGTTGCCCGTCTGGCAGGGCTGCCGCGTGATCGCCGACGGCGAAGTCTTTCTCATGAACCGGGATGTCGCCGACAGTTTCGACGGCCGGTATTTCGGGCCGTTGCCGCTCACTTCGATCATCGGTCGCGCTGTTCCTGTGTGGGTGACCCGCCGCACCGCTCCAACGCCGAATATTCTCAAAGATCCCGTTCCCGGCGAGCCGTGAGGCTCGTGCCAATCATCGTCAAACGCTCATGAAAGGAGCACTGCAATGGCCCAGATCGGCACCTTCACCCGCAACAACGACGGCTTCTTCGGCAACGTCTCGACGCTGACGCTCGACGCGAAGCTCGCCATCCTGCCTGCCGAGAAATCGGATGCCGACAACGCGCCGGACCACCGCGTCTTCTGCGAAGGAATGGAGATCGGTGCGGCGTGGGAACGCACTGGCGAGAAGGCCGGCGCCTATCTCTCCGTCGCCATCGACGATCCCTCCTTCATACAAGCGATCCGCGCCAATCTGTTCCAGTCCGATGCCGAGAAAAATGTCTGGGCCTTGCACTGGAGCCGGCCGTCCAAGCGTGCCGAGTGAGGCTGATCGGATGCCTCGACCCCGCGACAGCGAACCGCTCACAGCAAACCCTTTGATCGATCGGGCGCTGGTCAAACCCTTCGACCCGATCGCCTGTCAGGCCGCCGCCGCGCACAGCGAAGGTCAAGGGCGGCCGGACGCTTGCCAATCGCTGCGGACGCTCATCGCCGAGCTGTTTGCGGCAAGCAAGTCCGGCCGGCGAAGCCTTGCCCTTGACGGAAGCGAGCACGGTGGCAGGGTTTTCGCACGTCGGGACGGCGGTGCATGCGCTGCCGTCCACAGAGGCACGGCCATTCTATCCGCATGCGTGATCCTCATCCTCTCAGTATCCGCAATTTGCGCGGAACCACTATCGCGCAATGAGCGGCCGGCGCGTCCGAGCAGCAAGACTTGGTCCGCCGACCCCTGGTCTGTGCATATCCAGGAGGCTGCAAAGCGGTTTGCCCTTTCCGAGCGATTGCTGCGCGCCGTCATGCAGGTCGAGAGCTTTGGCGATGTTCATGCTGTGTCGAGCAAGGGCGCGATGGGCCTGATGCAGATCATGCCGGCGACGTGGGAAGAACTGCGGATCAAGCATCATCTTGGCGACGATCCTTACCAACCGCACGACAACATTCTTGCCGGCGCCGCTTACCTCCGCGAGATGCTCGACCGCTTCGGCCGGAACGGCTTCCTTGCTGCCTACAATGCCGGTCCCAGGCGCTACCAGGAACATCTTGCGACGGGCCGGCCGCTGCCGCGAGAGACAGTCGACTACGTCCGAAAACTCGTGCCGCTGATCAACGGTGCGGTTCCCATTCCAACTCGCGCACGACATGGAGCGGGCAGAGCGAGCGCACTCGAAGCGTCGATTTTCGCGCACGTCGTGAACACACGGAATAGCTCGGTTCCGCAGGGTGAGCGCGAGACTGATGTTCCCGTAGAGACCGTCTTCACGGCGACCCGTTCACCCAGCGTGCGAGCACCCGTGGACAAAGCGGTCACCGATCTTACGGCCCTTGTACCGCAACCGGACGGCTCGCGCAGTGAAGGCGTATCAGTCCGAACCCCGCTGTTCGTAATCCGTTTGTGCAGACCTCCGCCGCGACTCCACAATGATCTCAGCATTCCTGGTCAATCGCATTCCGACCTGTTCCGTCGCGGAAATTGCGGCGGGAGGGGTGGCCGTGAGAGAGGGCGAAGAGGGATGGCAGGATAAAGGGCCGCGATGTGCGGCTCGGTCGGGGTGTTGGATCTCAAGGGTTTGCGCACCGGTTCTGCGATGTGCGCGAGAAATCCGCGATGTGCGCGATCAGCAATTTCTCAAAGTTTTCAACAGAAGCCGCACCTCGCGGGAAGAATGCTCATGAGCACGGATAACGAATTCCGCGTCCGGCCTGGCCGCATTCGTTCCCGGGCCAGTCAGCGTGCACGCCCCTTCATCTCCCAGGCACTGGCCGCTGCACAAAGGGCAGGGGGACATATCTCGCGCAAGGGAAACGTCATCTCCTCGCGCGCCTCGACGTTCGGTCGTGGCAGGTCGGCGAGCATCCGCGCCAATCGGCTCATTAACGG